>JBEQAC010000193.1:0-6543 GCA_041640535.1 Bacillaceae bacterium | reverse complement strand
CGATTACAGTTTAGAGACATAGAATCTCCCTTTCCCAAGCTGAAAGACGACATTATATTTATCCTTTTTAAATAAAACACGCATCGTCCCAGATTTGCTTACATTCCCATTACTTCGAAATGTTACATTTGTTCCTAATGTCAGTGGCTCAATCGTAATCGCTGAGTCATAGTTCCGTGTGAGTAAGGTCATGTTATTATTACCCGAGAAAATTTTGTACGAGGAGGTAGAATTGTAAAAGTAGACTTTAACGGTATCACTGTGGCTAATGGCATATTGTTGGGCAAATAAAACGTCGTTTTCTAACTCGATAAAAAACTGATCGATGAGTTTTGTTTGGTGGTAAGAGGAAAATTTAATGATTGGGATTGAAAGTAGAATGAGTAGGATACTCATTACGATTAAGAGTTCAATCAATGTGAAGCCGTGTTCATCTTTAGCTTGATGGGGCAAGAATAGCTACTCCTTCGTCATTAATTATGACCTCATTACCATTAGGACATTTTGTTTCAGTTATATACTGTTTGTCTTTTAAATCCGTCATTGTAGGTTTCGTTTTAAACTCCATTTCATATGCCTGCACCTGAGCTTGTACTGTTTTTAGGTATGCTTCACAACCCTTATTTTTAATCACAGAGTTATTCTTCGTCACATTTGGAATAGCAATGAGCAGGAGCACAGAAATTACGAGTAAAACAATGAGCATTTCAATCAAGGTAAAACCTTTTTCATTTTTCATAATAACCTCCATTAAATCGATTGAATTAAGTTAAACATCGGCAGTAGCATCGCAATATACATAAAAACGATTAAGATCCCAATAAACGATAATAGACAGGGTTGAAGGACAGATAAAATTATAGATGTTTTGTCTTCAATCCGCTGTACTACATATTGGCTGTAATGGTAAAGTTCTTTTTCCAAATTCCCATTTGTTTGACCATGGAAGATGATATGGGCTAGCTCTTTCTCATAATAGGGACGTTCTTCAATGATTGTATCTAATCGACTACCTGTTAATAATAGATTTTTTATTTTAGACCCTTCTTCATGAAAAAATCGTGAATGTTGTTGAGCCTCGAATAGAGTCAAAGCATCAAAAATGGAAAGCCCACCTTTTAGTAAGTTGCTTAATTGGACGGAAAAAAAGTGAGAATTCCATAAGATCCACACGGTTTTTAAAAACGGAATTTTTAAAATAAGGTCTGCTTGTTCACCAGCCGGTAGATGTCGATAGTGAACGTAGTAATAGATCGTGAAAGCAACGAAGATAATAAATAGGACTCCGACAAATAGTTTGGCACCAACAGAAAAGTTGAAAAGTAGTTGAAGCAAAAAGGAGCTTTCTGAATTCATTGAGGAATACATTGTTTTGAATTGTGGTAAGAGGACGTTCTCAATCATGATAAACATGATGGTCACAAATAAAAATAAAAAAATCGGATAACGTATGAGTTTTTTTAGCTTTTCTTGATTTTCATTTTTTCGTTGTAAGATTGTACTCCCTTCTCTTAAGGCAAATGAAACATCGCCATGCTGTTCGGCAAAGTATAAATAACTTAAGACTTGGGGATGAAATTCTAATGCTTTAAATAAGTCGTATATGGCATCTCCTTCTTTCAAAAGCTGAATCGATTCTTTTAATGAACCTTTACTAGCATCCTCCAACTGAATTTCCAAAAACTCAAGTGCCTGATTGATGGAGTAACCTTGATCTAACAAAACACTGAGGCGTTTCATGAAGATGACTTGATTTTTCAATGGCCAGTTATTTTTCTTTTTCATCATATGTCCATCTCTCTAATGCATCTGGATATAAATAACCAAGCGCAATTCCCTTTTTTATCACGTCTCTTAATTTTTCATAGTGGTACGCTGAATTCTCTCCCTTCGCCTCTTTCATGGCACAAGTCAATGCTCTTCCATATAAAAGCTCATATACACTTGCTCGTCTTGTCCTCCTTAGCTTTTTACATAATGGAGTACATTTCCCTTCACAATATGGACAAACGAGGTCAATTAATCTCTGTGCTGCAATTGCGATTAAGGTTTGTTCAATTTCTTGAAGTGAGACACCGAATTCCAGGAGACGATAAATCGCTCCCTTCGAATCACGGGTATGCATCGTACTTAATACTAAATGTCCCGTTAACGCCGCCCTTACTGCAATTTTGGCTGTTTCACTATCCCGAATTTCTCCCACCATAATAATATCAGGGTCATGTCTTAAGATCGCTTTTAATCCCAATGCATACGTAATACCCGCTTTTTCATTGACTTGAACCTGAAGAACATCCTCACTTTTTTTCTCGATGGGATCTTCTAGTGTGATAATATTTCGATTGAAGAGTCTCTTTGATTCATGTAGGAGAGAGTATAAGGTGGTGGTCTTACCTGAGCCGGTTGGTCCGGTAAAAATGATTAATCCGTGTGAGTGTTTTAGTAAGGAAAGCAGTTTTTTTGTTGTGTGTGGAAAAAGTGAAAGCTGTTTTAAAGGATGATGAACATGATCGAGGAGAACTCGGATGACTAAGCTTTCGTGAAACGCAGTGGGTAAAGTAGATAATCGGAGATTAATGGTTACATTTCGATTGATCACGGTTAATGATCCATTTTGAGGACGTCTACGTTCTCCTATGTCCATTCCAGCCAAAAATTTGAAATGAGAGATTAGACGTTCACATGTGTCTTTCGAGATTGCATGCTTTTCATACAAATCACTATCTAGACGAAACTGAACCAATGCATCTTCTGGCCTCGGAACAATATGAATATCAGAAGCATTCATTAAAATTGCTTCCTCAATCAATCGATCCCCTAGCCTTTCAATTGTATTCAACTCATAAAGCACCCCTTTTTCTTAATTTTAAGTACAAGAAGAGAATTTCTAGATGAACTCTATAAATCCTCTTTAATAGTTGTTACAGATTATTGAACATTCTATTGGAAAAACTACTTATGCATAGTTAAATCAATCTTTAGTATGACTGTGATCCATCTGTTGTACATTAATTAATGTACATCATCATTTGAACAATCATTACTTTTATCACTGGACTTTATACCTATATTTGGTATAATGAGACTGATTTTTTAAAAAGGGGACTCTTATACGTGCACGAAATAATCGATATTTTTTTAGCAAACATTACACTAATCATTGCTTTCATGTATATATCATTAAAAATTAAAGAAGTTTTTGTCACAAAAGTAAAAGGTTTTTACAAATATATTTGGCTTGCACCGTTTCTAATCAGTTTGTTAAGTATATGGGTGATGCACCACCCCTTATTTTATGAGGGGATGCGTATTGATTTACGGGGAGTACCTATTTTCTTTATCTCCTACTTGGGAGGATGGAAATTTGGGGCTATTTCAATTATTTTACCAATTTTGTATCGTATTGATTTAGGTGGACCAACTGTCATCCAAGGAATTACACAAGTCATTCTGGTTCCATATCTAATTGGGGCTATATTTCATAGACCTAAAACCTTTAATCCACCCTATACCCTACTTAACTTAAAGCATATGCTTATGGGGTTTGTTGTTTATGAATTGATTAAGTCGCTTTTAATGATATGGACAACACCTGCTAATTATCAAACCATTTTATTGATGTTCATTTTTGAAGTCTTTGCTTTAGTAACGATTGGCATCATGAATAATGACACAAACCAGAATTCACTTATCAAAAAGGAATTAGAGTTTCAATCAAGGCATGATAATATGACGAATTTATATAACCTTAGATACTTCAAAAGTAAAGTCGATATTCTAATCACTCAAAATAAACCATTTGTGATCGCCATGTTTGATGTCGATTATTTTAAAAATTATAATGATACTCACGGTCACCCAGCTGGTGATGTTGTGCTTCGAATGATTGGTCAACTTCTAACCGTCAGTATGCGTGAAGAAGATGTGTTTGCCAGGTATGGTGGTGAGGAGTTTATCATTTGCTTCTCCAATGTTACAAGTTCTAAAACTGCCATAAAAATTGCGGAGCGGTTTCGATTTCTAGTCGAGACTTATCCTTTTCCTGGTGAGGAGAAACAACCCAACGGGACATTAACCATCTCAATCGGTCTTAGTTCCGCCTCGAATAACAAGAAACTTGATTTATTAATTGAAGAAGCTGACCAAGCTTTATACATAGCTAAAAAACTAGGTAAAAATAATGTTCAGGTATATGAACAGAAACAAAATGGCAACTCTATCGTCTAGGTTGCCATTTTTTATGGATTCACTAACGGTTCTAATCAAAAAACTCCATATGCTTCTTTTCTTCTTTATAAAAGATAAGGCGGTCTTCTAGTGTCCCAGTATGAAACTCAAACTTATGCCCATCCGGGTCTGTGAAATAGATTGACTTTTTATCTTGATTATCCCTTTCACGACCTGGAAGAATGTTTACGCTAAGTTGTTCCAAACGTTTAAATGTATCTTCAAAATCCTCCTCATTAATCGAAAAAGCAATATGGGTATAGGATTGATGGATTTCATTTCTAGGAATCTCTTTTTCTACATTTAATGCGAGCCACATTCCTTGAAGGTCAAGATATGCGGTGCTTCTTCCCTTTACTAGCAGTTTCGCACCAAATACTGTCTCGTAAAATTCAATGGATTTCTCTAGGTTTGATACAGAAAAAAGAAAATGATTAATTCCTTTTATATTCATAATAAAATCCCTCCTTACTTCCGTGCACTTACGATAAGAAAATGAGGGTTTGTCATTAATCGTTCATACCATTTTGCTTGGCATAAGATTCATCATGGCTGGGCGTTCGTAATATGCATTTCCACCACTTTCAGTATCAACGTTTTTCTCATAATCCTTAGCAAGCTTTGTATAAGCCTCCAAGACTTTATTCTTCATCATTAATTATCACGCCTTAAATTTTTGTTTATTTTTGTAATTACTGGATAAAATGATTTGGTATGATTTAACATGATGATAATTTTATAATAATAGGAGTGAAGTAGATGTCTGTAGATGTATATTTTAATTTTAACGGTAACTGCAGAGAAGCAGTACATTTTTATGCTGAAGTTTTTGGAACTGAATCACCACAAATAATGTCTTTTGGTGAAGCACCACCTAATCCAGATTATCCTCTGCCAGAGGAAGCAAAAGATTTAGTCATGCATGCGAGACTTACGATTGATGGTAGTAATGTGATGTTTTCTGATGTATTTCCTGGTATGCCTTTTGTAGTAGGAAACAATATTAGCCTCGCTGTCGTTAGTAAGAACATGGATGACTTAAAAACTTACTTTTCTAAATTAAGTGAAGGGGGCAAAGTAAGCATGGAGCTTCAAGAAACCTTTTGGAGCAAATGCTATGGCCAATTAACAGATAAGTTCGGAGTTAATTGGCAGCTAAGTCACGAAAGTGAAGATACTGGTATGTAATGATACATAATCTAGGGATATGGAAAGGAAGGCTCTATATCCCTTTTTTTATTATATAACGATAAATACAAGTGCAATCAATGACATAATCAAATAAAAAGGAACAGGGAGAAGAATACTTTTTATCATTAAGTTTAAATTCCAATTTTTCTTCCTTCTCACTAAGTAAAATAATAGGTTTGGAATGAAAACTAATAATAAGCATTGAGGTAGTACAACAGAGGTGGATAATGCCCACTCTTTCACATTATTAACAGTCAATAGTAATCCCAGGGTAACGGAACCACCTAAAAATAGATGTAGTGGAGTAAGATATGAATACTCCCGCCACTTAATTTCTACGAAATTTGAAGTGGGGGTTTCTGGGGTATCGACTTTAAACATGACGATTAACCACCAGTGGAGTTGACACGTTGGTGTGCTAAAAACACCCAACCCCTCTATCCCATTGGTCCTGCCTTTGGGATTACTTTTATTTCAAAACAACTGATAATGGTTGTAGTAATGCACTGATGAATGATGATTGCTCTTCGAATGCTTTAGAGAACACCTTTCTCATGATATTGGTAGCTCCATTTACGTCAGCATTAAGCATGGTCCCGTTCTTCGAACGGTAAAGTCCACGTTTAATACGAATACCTGAAAATGACTTTTCACCATCATTATCACCGTAAACGGGAATTTCATCATTGTCTAAGAAACTTGCTTTTGATGTATAGGATTCTTCCGTCACAATTACTTTAATGCCATGTCGTTCAGCCTTATAGGTTATCATTTGAATCAAAAGACTATGAGGAATAGTTGTAAATTCCTGATTATTCTTTTTACCCATATTCGATTTTTGTTTCCAATCCTTATTTTGACCGATAACAATCGTATCAATATCCTCTTCTAAAGCAATCTTCTCGATTAGGAAACTGGATTTATGGAACAAATCTTTTATTTGGTAAAATCGTTTGAGATTGATTTTATCTATTCGTTTGGATGTAAATTGACCTTCTTTCGGATTTTTTCCATGACGAAGAATACCCATATAATGAGCTTTTAATTGATTGTATCGTTGATTTACAGATTTAATATTTTTGCCCTTCACTATTACAGGTCTACGACCTGTGTTTGTGACGATGG
>JBEQAC010000192.1:0-6564 GCA_041640535.1 Bacillaceae bacterium | reverse complement strand
TAAGGTTGCTTTAGAAGGATTTTCTGAAGTGGAAGTGGAGACCATGTTTCATCTTCTCCAAAGAGTGAGGAAAAATGTAGAGGTCGATTGGGAATTCGTTAAAAAAGGAAACAAGAGAAATTATTGAATATACAAAAGGAGCGACATATCAAAATGACCATAACAATAAAAAAGGGCACTCTCGAAGATTTACGTAAACTCCAAGAAATTAGTTATGAAACATTTAATGAGACTTTTAAGGATCAGAATTCACCCGAAAATATGAATGCCTATTTGGAAAGGGCATTTAACTTAAAACAACTAGAAGAAGAATTATCCATTGTTTCTTCGCAATTCTTTTTTGTCTATTTTAATCATGAAATCGCTGGTTATTTAAAGGTCAATACTGATGATGCTCAGTCTGAAGAAATGGGTAATGAAGCGCTTGAAATCGAGAGGATTTATATAAAAAATAAATTTCAAAAACATGGACTTGGGAAATATCTTCTAAATAAATCTATGGAAATTGCAATGGAAGGTAATAAAAAGAAAATCTGGTTAGGTGTTTGGGAAAAAAATGAAAATGCGATTGCTTTTTATAAGAAAATGGGGTTTGTTCAATCTGGAGCCCACTCTTTTTATATGGGTGATGAAGAACAAACGGACTTTATCATGACCAAATCACTCATCTAACATTTTTGAAAGGTGGATTATGATGTATATTCCAAAACATTTTCAGATCACAGATGAAACAATTTCTTACAACATGATGAAAGAACATAGTTTTGCGACTCTTATTTCAGGGCACAATGGATTGCCATTTGCCACTCATTTACCGTTAATTTTAAATAAGGAGAATACACACTTATATGGACACTTGGCTCGTGCGAATCCTCAGTGGAAAGATATCAATAATCAAACCGCTCTAGCTATTTTCCATGGTCCTCATTGTTATATCTCCCCATCTTGGTATGAGACGAATAAAGCAGTACCAACTTGGAATTATCTGACTGTTCATGTCTACGGAGAGGTTCAACTTTTAGAGGATGAACAGGAGTTAATAGATTCCTTACATGAAATGGTATTGAAGTATGAAGCACCTGACAGTCTATACAAATTAAAGGATGTAGATGTTGAGTTTCTTGCTGGTATGAACAAAGGAATCCAAGGCTTCAAAATAAAAATCAACAAAATTGAAGGAAAAGCTAAATTAAGTCAAAACCATTCTTTAGAACGCCAAGAACTAGTTATAAATCAACTGGAAAAAATTCAAAATACAGATGAGCAACAGATTTCATTATTAATGAAAGCAAACCTAAAAAAATAAAGTTTATACTTACTTTTTTTTAAAAGGATGCAAGAGTTGAAGATTATAGTTTGTCAGCAGTTTTTTTGTTTGTTTAAGTATCTTTTATTCATCTACAATTCTAAAACTTTATCAGAGTGTAAAAAACGCTGATTATTCTGAAACTTCCGAGTTTTATATTTCGTATATGAAATGGGAGGGGTTTCAAGTGAAAAAATACATTGGATTAGTGTTTTTAGTTTTGTTGATTGAAATAGGAGTACTTTTAGGAATATATTCATTCTTTAAGACGAACTTATTAAGTACGATGTTTTTTGGGTCTATTTCATTTATGATTTTTGCTTTCATTACAGGTTCAAAAGGGGATGTATTTACTAAACAATCAGAACTAGCAGCCTTTGAGTCCCAAGCAGGTGCTTATAAACCCAAGCATGAAAAATTAACCTTACGGATTGGACCTTTTCTTATTGGTTCAATCTTATGCTTCATTGTTTATTTGGTCATGGAGGTATTGATGTGAATAAAGACTCTAAAACATTTGTCATGGTTTTATAATTAGTGATTATTTTTCTTGGTATATTAGAATAATTAAGATTAAGTTATTCAAAACCCCAATTTGAGAAATGGGGTTTTAGTTTATTGCTATACAACGAGTCTTTATGAGATTATCTTGCTCTGAAGGATAACAAGCTGACCCAGGTAAAAAAGGAAACAAACAGATGTAAACTACCATAAATTATTAAACACATTATAACACTGGAGGAAATGAGATGAAATATTTTGTAGTCGATGCTTTTGCAGAAAAGGTTTTTGAAGGAAATCCAGCAGGAGTATGTATCATGAATGATTGGATTTCAGATGAACTCATGCAGAATATTGCGATTGAAAATAACCTATCGGAAACAGCATTTGCAGTAAAAGAAGGAACACATTATCGACTGAGATGGTTTACACCTGGGGGAGAGATTAACCTTTGTGGGCACGCCACGTTAGCAACGGCATTTATCATTCTAAATTTTTATGAAAAGCAATTGGATAGTGTCAAGTTCAATACAATTAGTGGTGAGTTAAAGGTAATTAAAAAAGATGATTTATACGAACTGGACTTTCCATCTGTTTCTTCAGAAGAGATTCCTTTTACTAAACAAATGATCGATGCTCTAGGAGTGGTGCCTAAAGAAACATATTTAAATAGAGATCTTGTATTTGTATTAGAGTCCGAGGAAGAAGTGAGAAACGTAAGTCCTGATTTTTCAAAATTAGAAAGATTGCCAGAAGGATTGGGCGTTTGTGTGACAGCAAAAGGTAGCGAATACGATTTTGTTTCACGAGCATTTTTTCCTAAGTTAAAAGTTAACGAAGATCCAGTAACAGGTTCTTTGCATTGTAGCCTCATTCCTTTTTGGGCTAAAAGATTAGAAAAACAGGAATTAGTTGCAAGACAACTATCTAGCAGAGGCGGTACTCTTTATTGTAGATATGAAGATACACGAGTGAAGATGGCTGGAAGAGCAGTTCTATACTCAATAGCTGAATTAAATATTGGGAATTAATATGTAAATCTTGAATATTTTTTTGCTTTCATATACACGATCCGAATGCAGACAGTTTAAGGTAAATCAATCTCAGATAGCAAAGTAAGTTAATGTGTAACTATTAACTACATAACCTGGTGGCGATTCTTCTATAAAGGAGGTCGCTCTCTTTTAATTTGACCAAATGGCACGATTCATTTAATTCGAATATAATGAGGGTTATTTAATACATATACATTGATGAAATAGGAGGAAGTCCATTGTCAAACACAAAAACACTAGGTAAAATCGTGATTTTAAACGGAACTCCCCGATCAGGGAAATCAAGTATAGCTACTATTGTCCAAAATACTTTTGATGGAGTTTGGATGAATTTAGGAGTTGATTCCTTCATGAAGATGACCCCTCAACGCTACCAACCAGGAATTGGACTAAGACCTGGAGGCGAACGTCCTGACCTAGAACCGTTAATTGTCACCTTGTATCAGGCAATGTACGAGTCAATTGCTGCACACAGTCGATTAGGCTTAAACGTTGTTGTTGATGTTGGACATCATGATTTCTATTCAACACGGAGGGGAATTCTTTATAACTGTGCGAAGATTTTGAGTGACTTCCCTGTGTTATTCGTCGGAATCCGCTGCCCCTTAAACATTGTCATGGAGCGACGAATTGCAACTTGGGGTACTGGTTACACAGAAGATGGGCATGTACCGCAACCTGTGGTTGATTGGCAAGAGTCTGTCCATATGCCTGGTATTTATGATTTGGAACTTGATACATCGGTTTTAAGCCCTAAAGAATGTGCAGATGTAATCCGAAGGCGTGTAGAAACGGAGTCACATGGCACTGCATTCAAGCAAATTGCGGATATGAAGTAGAAAGGAGATTCTTGCAGCTATACCAATAATAGAATCCATCATTGTTCTAAAAAAGAAAAGAGTCACAGAGGACCAGAGAAAGAGATTCGTTTAGGTCATGTCATAAGTTATCAATTGTGATACTTCCAACACTAGCTAGGAACGATCTTGTTCCTGGCATTTTGTTTTTTCACGAAGGGGTATCCCATGTTTAGAAAATTTGTCCTCAAACTTTCTTTCTCTATTCACGTTTTGTTCATACTTTTTTCATATTTTCTAGCTATTATATCCTTAACAAGTAAATTAAATCGATGGATAGAATAGAGGAGGATTTTAAAATGAACGATAATCTGGATAATAACCCTTATCTAATAGAAGAATCTCAGAAACCTAAAGGCAAAAAAAGAAGAGGACTATTTACATTGGTAAGTGGTGGAGTGATTGGTTCCATGCTCACACTTTCGGTTCTTCCTTACACTGGATTTGTAGAGGAGTTGTATTCAACAGTAGAAACAAAGGTGGCACAGTTTACAAATCAAACGGAAAGCAACCATTCAACTTCGCCTGAATCAGTGACTGTACAAAAAACCCCTGTTATGGCTACTTCTTCTGGATCCCTTGCCGATATGGTGGAGGAAGCGTCCAAAGCAATTGTAGGGATTGTTAATCTACAGAACCAAACTCAAAGAGGCTTTTATTCGAATTCAAACAGCTCTCAAACAGTTGAAGCGGGTACAGGAACAGGAGTCATTTTTAACATTGATGATACAAACGCATATATCGTTACAAATAATCATGTCATTGAGAATGCGACTGAGCTAGAGGTTACTGTTTATGGTGGAGAAAAGGTAAAAGCTGAGGTAATTGGAGCTGATCCTTTAACAGACTTAGCCGTTATCAAAATAGATTCAAACTATGCTTCAGCTAAGTTGGACTTTGGTGATTCTAGTACTTTACGTGCTGGTGAAACCGTACTAGCGATTGGAAATCCACTTGGACTTGAGTTCTCAAACACGGTTACTCAGGGGATTGTGAGTGCCGTTAACAGAACCATTTCCGTTTCAACCTCTGCTGGTAACTGGGACTTAAATGTGATTCAGACAGATGCTGCCATTAATCCGGGGAATAGTGGAGGCGCGCTTATGAATACAGCAGGACAAGTTGTCGGGATTAATAGTTTGAAAATTGCCGTTAATGGGGTAGAGGGATTAGGGTTTGCGATTCCAAGCAATGATTTAGTACCGATTATCAATGAGATTATCGAAAGCGGCCAGGTAGAACGACCATATATGGGAGTAGGATTAACAAGCTTAGAAGAAATTCCATCAATGTATTTACAGAATCTTCCCCAGGATCTTGAAGTTGGTGCGATGGTAACAAATGTTGATTCCAACTCTGCAGCTGCAAAAGCGGGGCTTCAAGTCCAGGATGTGATTGTGTCGATGAATGACAAAACCATTACAAGCTCAAACGACTTACGAAAGTATTTATATACTGAACTTGAAGTAGGAGACAAGGTCACACTTGGAGTATACCGTGGAGGAGAAAAATTAACTCTTGAATTAACACTAACAGGCAATCTACCAAGTAACTAAGGGAGCGTTTTGCTTCCTTTTTTAAGTTTGTTGCAAAAGGAGAACAATAAAATCCCCCTTTGTTGTATGAACAAAGGGGGTGTTGGTGTCCTCAAACGAGCTGTTGATATGTAAAAATAGGTAACTAATCGTGTATTGGAATAAGAATTTCGACTATTTCTTCCTCTACATTGTCTTCAAAATAATAAATCTCTATTGGGAAAGACGAAGAAAACCATTTTTGTTTCAATTCGTTCTCTCTCATCCATTCAAAAACCTTGTTATAGCCATTGTCAATCGTTTTGTTGGTACATGAAACCTTTGCATATTTGGTCGTAGGAACCTTAAAACCAACCATGCCTTCTGGGATATCCGATAATTCTGTTACTTCAAGACATGCAAAATAGGTGGCCATAATGTCATTGCACATATATGGACTGAATAGAACCTCTTTATCAACCACATTTTTAACTAGTTCTCTTTTTTTCACAAACTCAACTTGTACTTTTATAGCCGCATCAGGAAAAGAATGAGGGAAATTAGCCGTAATACTCTCTCCCACAAGTAAAAAATCTCGTTCAATCACTTCACACTCATAACTAGCTATTCTCTTATTCATTAACAATACTAACACCACCAGTTCGACATTATACCTTAATAATACTACCATATATTGTTAAATACTAGAGAAAAACCACTTCATAGACCTAGTTATATACGTTTCAGATTGTGCATTAAAATAAAGCCCCAGGAGAAAATCTAGCTAACTCTGAGGGGCTTTTCATTTTTAGAATATTTTTTCGTTTTTGAAGAAGATTCATTATTCACAGACAATAATAAAACCATGACAATGATAAAAATTGTACCAAGCCATTGAAAAACTCCAAAGGATTCTTTTAACCAGAACACTGTTGTAAAAACAGCAGCTAGTGGCTCTACACTTCCTAAAAGGCTAGATTCTTTAGGTAGTAGACTTTGCAAACTTTCAATATAAAACCAAAATGCGATCATCGTACCAAAAATAATAACGAAGACTAAGTATAAATAAGTTTCTAGTGTTAAGCTTTTAACATCTATTTGCCAAGGAGGATGGATCAAACTTAATGCTAAACCACCGATAATCATGGCCCAACCAACAATGACTAGTGAATCGTATTGTTTTAGTAAAGGAATGGCATATAACGTATAAAATGCTAAAGCTATTCCAGATAAAACACCCCAAACAATTGCAATTGTTGGTACAGATAACCCGGAGATTGAGCCATTTGTTAATAAGAAAAAGCACCCAACTAAAGCCATTGAAACAGTCA
>JBEQAC010000191.1:0-6569 GCA_041640535.1 Bacillaceae bacterium | reverse complement strand
TTTATTTTAATTGTTACATTGCTACCTCTTTGAAAAGATTCAGGTGCTATGTGTTTACATGATTGTATATCCACCATAGGAATCCTAGACAACCAAGTTCTTGCTCTTTCAATCTCTTCTGCTGATGCTTCTTTCACCCCGAGTTGACGTTGTTTTTCCATATTTTTTATATCTTCCTCAATTGCTTCCACTCGGTCTGCCCAATGTCCTCGCATATAAGACATATATCCAAATGTAACATCATCTGTATATACCTCTTTCGTAGCTTCCACTATTTTCTTCCAAGCCATTTTCGCATTACGATAAAATTCAAGAGCTTGGTCTAGTAAACGAGGGTCTCCTACCTTCTCATAGAAGGCGTATGCTGTACCTGCTCTAAATTTATATGCAAAGAACTGTCCTAAACCTATTTGGGCCTCTATATCAATCGACCATCTTCGGAAAGACGCATCTTCCTGATTCTCCACCCTTTTTTTAGCTTCTTCCAAGTTTTGCTTTGAGAATAAAGCAAGTTCTTCTAATATATTGGCTGTTTCCAATGGAGATAATTTACCACTGCTCTTGTTTTCAGCCATATCTTCAGCAAACTCATCGATTCGATAGAATAAAGCCGGATCTAATGGACTAGCAACGTTAAAAGTGTGAGGTTCTCGACCATCAAGATGATATGGTCCTTTGTCCTCTGAATCTACGATTACGATATTACTATACATTTCAGGCCAATAGTGATTATTTGCTACCGAAGGAGTATGAGCTAACGTGATTAATGGTAAAATACGACTTGCATATTTTAAAGCATCTTCGCATAACTCAGATGCTTCCCCAAACTCACTTCTCAAATAACGACGCCATGATTCAGGACTCGCATCAGGATTATAGAGTAAGCGACCCCATAAGCGATAGCTGTATCGATATTTTTGCCAATCGTTTAATCCGTATCTTAACGCTGGATCTATATAAGGGTCTCTCCCGGCCACGGTTTCACTTGTTTTCCGAGATTTAAACGAGAGCGGCTCCATTAGCTCTACCCCTTTAGCCCCGCAGAAACTACCTGCTCGACCATACCCTGCTGCCATTTCCGGATCTCCCCAAAGAAGTACCCTTTGTGTTCCTGGCCAGATTCGGAAAAATATATCATAATTTCGATCTTCTTTAAAAAAGTCAGCATAGCCGTATCTTGTGAATCGTCTCGAAGTTGTTGTAATAATCATATTCCCTGCTTCAGGATGCGGTTCAATTGGCAATTCAGTTTCACGGATCGCTGCTTGATGATAAGGAAGAGCCATATGTTCCGCCCAAAACTTTGGTGAAATCATGAATGGTACACCATTCTCCTCAGCCACTTGCAGTAATTCATCATCAATGCCTTTCGGATGCAAGTCAAGATGAATTGGACGACCACATAATGCTGGCCCCTCTAAAACTACCTTCCAGAATAGGTGCGCTGGTTCAGGGATACCACTTTCATAATGAACTCTGATGGTAAGTCCGTCGATTTCTGGGCAGGCTTTTAATAAAGTGATGAGAGCTTCACGGCAATATGGTGCATGGTTTTCTGTGTCAAGCCCTTCAATTTTATACCGAAGATTTGGACTGTCCTCAGGCTGATAGGCATGTGTCCAGATTCCAAGCTGAAAATCTATGCACCTTAGTTTAGCTTCTTTCCCAATAAAGCGCAGCATTTCCAAATTCTTTTCTCGCTCCGCATCAGATAAGCCCTCAACCTTAACCGAGTAGCCGGGTATGGAAACGAGGAAAGGATACGCAAAGCAAAAGTAAAAATCTTCTATATCTGGATCATGTCCAAGATCGTACCCCATTCCTAAGGCGAGATTAAATCGGTTAAAGCGTTGGGTGGCTAATTCAGATAAATATTCACGCCAAAATGATTGATCATAAAACCACAATTTATCTGTTTTTTCATTTACAAATAATCGTTTCACACTACGTATCGGATTTGCAGGTTTATCCTCTATGCGATTTAAATGTAAAAGAGAGTCTACAGGATTGATAGAATAGTTTACGATATCTGCTAACTCTAAAAGCGCATAGACCAGTCCACGAACATCAGCACCGATTACAGCCAATGCTTGCTTGTCTTTTAAAGGTTCAATCAAAAATGCTTCTGGTTCTTTAGGTAACTCACCAAAATTAAATTCAGAAGCTGCGCTGTTGGTTCCACCAATTATGATTGATAACCCAGTCCCTTCCAGTTTTTCAATATCTTCCGTTATAATGACAGAAACGGATTTTTGTTCAAGATTTTCTTTTAGGACTTCAAGTGCCCAGCTAATTTGCTCCTTCATGGCGATTCTGTCATTTTTCATCGGTACAAGCGCTATTTTTTTCTCATTCCTATTTGTCAATAAGAACACACCCCTTATTATTGTTTTTAATGATTTTCTTAAATTGATGCTTCATACAACTCTATTTTTGCTTACCTTTCCCCCGCACTCAACAGACAGCTTTTGTTTTTGAATAAATAAACCGCAAAAAAACAAGAGTTGTCTTAAAATAGATTACTATATGGCTAACCACCTTACCTTTATTGGGAATTTCAAGTATGTAAGTATGTCAATTCTTGTCCAATGTTACATAATGCAAACCCTGATCTATGAAAAAATTAAAGTGATTCAAACAGGTAACAGGGCAACCTTTTAAATCACTTTTTAATGCTCTATCATTGATATCGTCGAGCACTTACAAAGTAATTACGTAAAATTCCCACTTCTTTAATTTCGCATTCAATCATATCTCCATCTCCAACAAACTTTGCTCCAACCGGACTGCCTGTTAAGATTACATCACCTTTTTTGAGAGTCATGACATTTGATAAATAGGATACCATTTTCCGAATAGGAACAATCATTAAATCTGTTCCACTATTTTGTTTCCCTATCCCGTTAAGTCTTGCTTCAACCCTAATCTTAAATGGATCGAGTTCTGTCTCGATATATGGTCCAAGTGGAGTAAAGGTATCAAATGCTTTACCGATTGTCCAATGGCCAGCATCATGAAAATACTGTGGAGCTGTAACGTCGTTTCCTACCGTGTAGCCAAAAATATACTCTAATACCTCGTCTTCAGGAACGTTTTTTGCATCTTTTCCAATTACAAGAGCTAGCTCTGATTCAAATTTTACCTGCTCTATTGATTCTGGTATAATAATTTCTTCTTCAGGTCCGATTACAGATGATGTCGGTTTGAAGAAGAATACCGGAATCTCAGGTAATTCGCTAGGAAGTTCTTCAACTTTTTGCACAAAATTGGCGCCAATCCCAATGATTTGGTTTGGTTCGAGTGGAGCAAGTAGTTTCACTTCATCCATTGAAAATACTTTATCTGAATATTCCCATTTTCCAAAAATATCTCCTTCTATTTCTTTAATTCCATTATTTAAAACAACTCCTGTATGAACCTTAGAATTGTAAGAAAATCTTGTAAACTTCATCTTCACTATCCCCTCATTAGTACATAATCGTTTTTAAATTTCTTTTTGGAAAGAATTCAAATCTTTTAAGCTTCTTGAGAAATCCTTGCCTTTGCTTCTTGTCGACGGCGGTGTAATATTGGTTCAGTATACCCATTAGGTTGTTGCCAACCATCAAAAATTAAATCGCACGCTGCTTGAAAGGCAATGGAAGAGTCAAAATTAGTAGACATTGGGCGATACATTGGGTCACCTGCATTTTGTTCATCTACCACTTTTGCCATACGTTTTAGGGTCTCAATAACCATTTCCTTTGTACAAATTCCATGACGAAGCCAATTTGCCATATGTTGACTAGAAATACGTAAGGTTGCTCGGTCCTCCATCAATCCCACGTTGTTAATATCTGGCACTTTTGAACACCCAATACCTTGCTCTACCCAGCGAACCACATAGCCTAAAATACCTTGGGCATTGTTATCTAACTCTTGCTGAATTTCTTCTACTGACCGATTTTGGTTTTTATCCACTGGAATTTCTAAAATCTGTTCACGTAAATCACAGATCTGTTTTAATAATTCGTTTTGTACGGTTATTACATTTATTTGATGATAATGAATAGCATGCAATGTCGCAGCGGTTGGCGAAGGTACCCAAGCAGTATTGGCACCCGCTATTAACTGATTCCCCTTTTGATTAAGCATTTCTGCCATCAAATCAGGCATCGCCCACATTCCTTTTCCAATTTGAGCTTTACCCTGTAGACCACTCGCTAGCCCTATATTTACGTTGGATTGTTCATAGCCTTGTAACCATGTCGATGATTTCATTTGATTTTTACGGATCATCGGTCCTGCTTCCATTGAAGTATGAATTTCGTCTCCAGTTCTATCTAAAAACCCAGTATTAATGAAAACGATGCGATCCTTTACTTCTTTAATACAAGCTTTCAAATTCAATGAGGTTCGTCGTTCCTCATCCATTACTCCGATTTTAATCGTGTTTCTTTCTAAACCAAGCATATTCTCAACTCGATTAAAGAGTAAATTGCTATAAGCAACTTCCTTCGAACCATGCATTTTTGGCTTCACAATATAAATGGAGCCTTTCTTCGAGTTTTTGATTTCTCCTGTCCCTAAAAGGTCATGTATAGCAATTAGACTCGTAATGACACTATCTAAAATCCCTTCAGGAATTTCTTGTCCTTCCTTATCGAATACCGCATTCGTTGTCATTAAGTGACCAACATTTCTAACAAACATAAGAGAACGGCCTGACAGCGTAAGCATTTCTCCAGTAGGGGTCGAATATGTACGATCAGCTTTCAATGTTCGAGTGATTTGTTTATTCCCCTTTGTAAAGGTTGCAGATAAACTTCCATTCATTAGTCCTAGCCAATTACGGTACACTAGCACCTTATCCTCACCATCTACAGCAGTAACTGAATCTTCACAATCCATAATTGTCGTTAATGCTGATTCGAGAACAATATCCTTAACACCAGCAGCATCTGTTTTACCGATTGGATGATTCCAATCAATCTGGATTTCCACATGTAGACCATTGTTTTTCAACAAGATTGCACTTGTTTCTTCACCAAGACCTTGATATCCAACAAATTTAAAAGGTTCTTTAAGTTCTGTTATTTCTCCATTTTCAAGTAATATAACGAGTTCACCATTTACAACTGCATACTTTACCACATCATGATGAGAATGCTTTAATAATGGAAATGTTTGGTCAAGAAACTCTTTTGCAAATTGAATAACATTCGCACCGCGGGCTGGATTGTATTCACTAGTTCTCTCTGCACCTTCTTCTTCACTAATTGCATCTGTGCCATAAAGAGCATCGTATAAGCTTCCCCACCGAGCATTTGCCGCGTTTAACGCATAGCGGGCATTATTGACTGGTACAACTAATTGTGGTCCTGCTTGTGAAGTGATTTCATCATCTACTCCGTCTGTTGTAATGGTAAAATCCTCTACCTCAGGTTCTAAATAATCAATCTCTTGTAAAAATAATTTATACTTCGCAGGATCATAGTTTTGATTATTTTCCTTATGCCATGTATCTATTAATCTTTGTAACTCGTCCCTTTTTACTAATAACTCCTTGTTTATTGGAGCTAGGTCCTCCACTAAAAATTCTAGTCCTTCCCAGAAACTCCCCTCTGATACTCCACTTTCTGGTAGAGCCTCTTGGTTAATAAATTTATATAAAACAGATGCAACTTTAAGATTGCCAACTTTTACATAATCTGTCATTATCGTTACCTCCTTATTCATAATCATCTATTTGTTCAAGATTTCAATTCCTTTTTCACTTCAACACATCGACCCGGAGATAGGAAAAGTTTTCCAGCATTTAATAGATTAGCCATTGTATTCTTTTTAATACCTCTGGGAGCTTGCTACGAGGGATCACGCCATCTTGAACTAAATAATCTGGTGAAATTGCTCCCATTGCGCCAAAGCCCGTTTTTCGATTAGCCCACCATTTACTTCTTTCTTCCTCATTCTGGGTAACTTTTACTTCACGGACATAATGGACTTTGCATACTTTAAGAATCACCATTATTACCTAATATAATCAGCTTGACCTTCTCGATTCTCAAGAAGATTTTCATGTAAAAAAGACCTTAAACCTGATAATAAATAGGACGTAATCATAATAACACCTCTTTTTCGTTTCTTATTAGGAAACGCGGTTTCTAATTCACGCCTAAAAAAAGATTTGTTTAAACGCTTACATTTTAAGGAAACTTATACACCAACTTAATCAATAAATAAAAGTATATATAACCTTATTTAATCACTCCAGTTTCCATTTTTCAATAGATCGTTAAGAAAATTCTAAAAATTTACATAAAAACTCATATATTGACCTTCTCTGAATAAAAGCTAGTTAAGTTACTAGCTCTTATTCAACAAATTGTAAAATCCAAGCCGAGCCGAGATCTTTTTACCTATATCTACGATAATGGGTCTTAATATTTCTAGTTGTTCACTTGTTAACCTTATGGTTGGGCCAGATATACTAACTGCAGCAGTGATGTCTCCCCTATTATCAAATATAGGTGCAGCAATACAAGAAATTCCTGTTTCATTTTCTTCTATTTCTGTCCCAAAGCCTTGGT
>JBEQAC010000190.1:0-6605 GCA_041640535.1 Bacillaceae bacterium | reverse complement strand
TTTTTCCAAATCCTTTGATTCCTACTATCATCCAAATCAAGGTGAGAGCAACTGTAACAGTGACAAATACTACTCCTAACTCCAAAAATAAAAGTGAAGAAATCATTAGAGGAATTAGATAAATTAAGGTTTGGACTTTTGCTTTTTTTATACCTGCTACGACTGGAAGCATCGGAACTCCTGCTGTCCGATACTCTTCCACCCTTCTTACAGCTAAAGCGTAAAAGTGAGGGGGCTGCCAAAAGAACATCAGTAGAAATAACCCGAGAGCAATGGGATGTGTCAAGTCAGAAGAAATCGCACCCCAGCCTATTAAAGGAGGAATCGCGCCGGATAGACACCCAACCTCCGTATTCCAAACTGTCCGTCTTTTTGTTAGCATCGTATAGGCAAAAACATATAGAAGAAAACCTAATAACCCCATCAGTCCTGCTGTGATTGATATAGAAAATAAAACTGCGCTACCAGTGAAAACAAACAAAATCCCTAACCAAAGTGCAAATCTAGGTTGGATTGTTCCATTAGCAGTTGGCCGATTCATTGTTCGCCGCATCTTCTGATCAATGTCTCTGTCATAGTAATTATTAATTGTACAAGAACCACCGATGACAAGCGCGGATCCCAATAGAGTAATGATTGAAAGAGTAAGATAGTCTAAAAAGTAGTATCCATTTAAATAAACCGCTAGATAGAATCCAACAAAAACCGTAAATACATTGGAATTAATAATCCCTATTTTCACCAACTTACTCATCATTGACCATGATATCTTACTAGTAGTTGAAATTGTTTGGGTTGCGGTATTATTTAAATCATTCATCTTTATTCTCCTTAAGAAATAAATTATTTAGGAGCATTGATTTTCCTTTGTAATTCATTCTTTTCTTCTAATGTTAGCATGTTTTCAGCCAAAGGAAATAAGACATTTTCCTCTTTCATAAAATGTTCAAATAATATGTTGGTTGCTTGAATAACGTTTTCTGCGATACCCTTGTATTCCTCTTGAATCGTGTCTAAATCTAAAGTTAATGTTTGATTAAGAAATGTTTTCAGGTGTTTTTTCGCTTGGTCATGTTCATATTCCATTACTGCAATAGGTCCAACTTCACGACCAATGTAATTAGCTACTAGCGGAAATAAAACACCTTCTTCAATCTCAGAATGTGGATCAATTTCACCTACGAATTTAACCACCTTTATACGTAATTCTCCTAGATCCCCTTTAACTCTTTGAACATCCACTGTTGAGACAATTTGAGTAGCCTCTTCCAATAATTCCTCCATCTGTTTGCGTAAAGGTATATGTTCATTTTTTAATGTCTGTAATGGAAGGGATAAAGGTGTAACTTCCCCATTTTGCATCATTCCACATGATTGTCTAAATTCCATAACTCTCATCTCTCCTCTTTTTAGGTGATAAATTAATCTCTACCAATACATTATCAAAACGGACATGAGAGAAAAGTGATGTACATCACTTTTAGTTGTGAATCGTACATAAAGTTAAATAAATCGTCAAAATAATAAAAAAGCACTTAAAGGAGGCTCCTTTAAGTGCTTTACTGATTAAATTTTTACTGCTATTTTCTCAAGAGGTTTTGCATTTCCATATACCGGACGCTTACGGTCTACTGGCTTTGCCCAGTTTACACCATTAATGATGACCCGTTGAATTTCTTTGTTATGGTAAGTTGGATAGGTTTCATGCCCTGGTCTGAAGTAAAAGACCTTCCCGTTCCCGCGAGTATAGGTGCAACCACTACGGAACACTTCCCCACCTTCAAACCAACTTGTAAAAATAAGCTCTTCAGGTGCTGGGATATCAAAATGCTCACCATACATTTCTTCTTTTTCTAATTCAATGTATTCTCCAAGACCTTCAACGATTGGATGGCTTGGCGCTACTACCCACAGGCGTTCTTTTTCATCTGCTTCACGCCATTTTAAGTCACAGCTAGTTCCCATTAATGTTTTGAAAATCTTTGAAAAATGTCCAGAATGTAAAACAATTAATCCCATTCCATCAAGTACACGCTGCTGCACCTTTTGAACAACTTCATCTTTTACTTCTCCATGAGCAAGGTGCCCCCACCAAATAAGTACGTCCGTATTATTCAGAACGTCATCTGTTAAACCATGCTCTGGCTCATCTAAAGTAGCTGTACCTACTTCAAATTCTTCCTCAGTTAAAAATTCTGCAATCGCACCATGAATCCCTTTTGGATAAATTTCACGTACAACTGGATTTTTTTGTTCATGACGATTTTCATTCCATACCGTTACCTTCACCATAAATGGCAACACTCCTTCTATGTTTATGTCCTAATTATAGGAAATCAAGGAGTCAAATGATATTCTCAATCTTGGCATTTTATTATTCAAAAGTGTCATTATTAAATATAATATATAGTAAAAACACAAACTTCAGTTGTGATTTCATTTCCAAAAGTGATATCTTCTAAAAAGGAGGAGTCGTTTATGTCTTATAAGGAAAATATCATCGATACGTATGTGGAAGCTGTTAATGAAGAAGTAATTTATCAAAATCCATTACTATTTTTAAAGATATGGGAGATTTTCACAGAATCAGAAAAAATTGACTCCCTTGAAAAATGGCCATGGCATTATCACAAAGAGGTCGAATTTCTTGCCATTATTGAAGGACATTTAGGGGTTCAACATAAAGACAATTATACTGTTCTAGGACCGGGAGATGTAATCATTATGGGGTCTTCTCAACTTCATCGTTCACATAAACCTTTTCTCGGGGATTTGAGATATGTCGTTTTTCAGGTCGACTTGGTCAAACACTTTGACCAGAGCACCATACCCTACCTATACTGTTTTTCAGAACTGACGAAACCGCTTGATAAATTAAATTATATTTTTAATCAAAATGAACAAATAAAACGTGAAATCCATTCCCTCATTATCGAGATCTACAAAGAATCACAAACTCAACAACGGGGATATGAAATATTTATTAGTTCTGCTATCAAAAGACTGATTTTATTCTTGTTAAGAAATGATACTCAGGACGTGCTGAACTTTACGGAGGAAAATGACGTAAATCGTTTAAGACCTGTACTCGATTATGTTGACACACATTTGGCAGACAAAATCTATGTTGAGGACGCTTGTGCCATGCTTAATCTTAGTTATCATTACTTTATTAAATATTTTAAAAAAACGATGGGGATTTCCTTCGTTGATTATGTTAATTACAAACGGATCAAAAAGGCTGAGCTATTATTACTGACTAGTGAACTTAGTATAACGGAAGTAAGCTTTGAAGTGGGAATATCGAATATGGCTCAATTTTATAAGCTTTTCAAACGTCTTAACCATTGCTCACCTAAAGAATTCAAACAGCGAATGCTAACAGGGTCTACCACACAGACATCATATTAAGGGTGATTATTGGACAGAATAATAAAGAAAATTCGAAAAGGGAGGATGGAAGATGGGACAAGAACATCATATCCATGAGAAACACACTCATGAACATAGTCTAGCATGCGGTCATACAAAGATTAAGCATGATGATCATATTGATTATGTACATAATGGCCACCTTCATCACGAGCATAACGGCCATTGGGATGAGTGCAAGATTCCTGTTTCAGAGAAAAATCCAGCCGATTGTAAACCGATGAATTGCGGATGTTTCCATGATGGCGATTGTGGTCATGAAATGGTTCCACATGGTGATCATATGGATTATATAGTTAATGGACGATTACATCATGTACATGGTGATCACTGTGATGATCATGGACCAGTTGAAATTTTGACTGCTCAATAATTTATATAAAAAATGCCCGTTAATCCAAAAGGTTAAGATAACGGGCATTTAAAAGTAATCTTTAACTTATTAATTTCCACATTATGATGAAAATAAAAGCCGATGCTGTTGAAGTGACCATCTGTTTTATCGCTATCTCCCCTGCAAACCTTCTGCTTACATCTTTTCCAATTGCAAATAGAGTAACAAGGCAAGACGAAAATGTTGAAGCTATATATACTAGTACAAATAGCTCCATAGAGCTTAATCCTAACAGCATACTCCCATTTCCTTCGTAAAAAAGTAAGATACCATCTTTTCTAAGAATAGAAAAAATAATACCAAGACTAGCCTCAGCAGGTAAGGAGAATAAAGCTAAAATCGGTTCTAATAATCTTGAAAAGAACTCAAGTAGTTTATAGCTGTGAAGAATAGTAGAAATGATGCAAATAATTAGGAAGACTGGCAACGCTTGGAAAAAGAATTGTTTAATGGAATCGATAAAGCTATTCATCACTTTGCGATAATTAGGCTTTCGTAGTATAACGCTCTTATTCATACTAATTTCATTTATTAGACGTTGTGGATACCAAATTTTAGTATGAAGGATTCCAATAACCCATAATGCGATGATATATGGAATAAACATCCATGGTTTACCAGCAACACTAAATAAAGACAAGGAAGCACCCACTTGATAGCTGCACGCTGAACCAAAGGAAATCATTGATAAACATTGCTTCCTTGTGCAGGCTGAACATCCTTTACTTTGATATACTGCTACCACATTACAACCATAACC
The DNA here is from genome assembly GCA_041640535.1 of Bacillaceae bacterium. Classification (GTDB taxonomy): domain Bacteria; phylum Bacillota; class Bacilli; order Bacillales; family Bacillaceae_L; genus Litchfieldia. The sequence continues at coordinate 2,019 of JBEQAC010000190.1, read as the reverse complement.
TGTAATTATGGGAATAATATCTCTACCAGTTAGACCTACTTTTCTAAGAACTGGATCAATTGCAATCGTCAGTCTGTCCTTTATTCCACTTTCACTCGTAATTGAAATGGACAAACTAATAAGAACAACGACAGGAAAAGCCCAAATGAATGAATAAAAGCCTAACGTAAATAGGCCATATGGGCCCACTGCAATCTCTTTGAAAAAGGCGGGGGTAGCATGAAACAGATTCTCGAGATGACTAATAAAAGAAGTTTGAACCATTTGTTCAATGAAAGATGCAATTAAGAATGCTCCATATACAGGTAAACCATACATAGCAAGAATTATAAGTAAGCTAAGAATGACAATAAATAGATGATTAAATTTCTTCTCTGAAGTAGCTTCTTTATTAATTATGGGGTTATCGTGAATCATCTTCTCTATACATCGGCATTTATAAGCCGTTCCTTCCCTTGTATTTCACCTTAACAAATACACTCATTTCCACAGCATGACAAGTCATCAAGATACATATTTGAACTTCGGTATGATTGTATTAATTCTTCACTAATCTCAACACCTAATCGATTGCAAATCTCTTTTGCTACTACTAGAAACCTCTGCCTAAATTTATAAATAAAACAAAAAATAATGGGATCATGTCGTACTTGAGGGCCTACTAAAAACAATCCTTCAGAAACTGTGGACTCATCAGCCCTTGTTAACTCAATATGATTATCTTTGTCCCTATAAAAATGCCCTTCTATTAGAGATAGACTATTTCTAAAACCTGTTGCCAAGATAGGTTGGTTTACACTCTCAACTATTTCTCCATTGGAAAGGAAAATTTGATAAAAATCCTCTTTTTTTTCCACCCTCATCACTTCTGAGTTAGGTCTTAGTTCAAGTTGTTCACATTCAAAAATCTCCATCAGTCTGTCACTTGTATATGGAGAAAGTGAAATACTTGGGTCAGGACTATCGTGATTCCATCTTTCCTCTTTGGATAATACCGTGACGTTTTTACCTAACTGAACAAGATTAATGGCTGAATCCATTCCACTCTCATAACCACCAATAACCACATGGTTATTCCCTTCAATCTCCTCCCAGCTAGAAACTAAGCTGTTATGAAGACAAAATTCACCTCCATCAAAAGGATGGAGATTGGGGTATTGGAATTCTCCACCAGCCCATATAACAAATTTGGTCATTATCTTACCTTTATTTGTTTTTAACGAAAATCCCTTATCGGTTCTGTTGATCTCTTTCACGTCAATCTTCAACTTGATCGGTAGTTTAAAATAGTTCACTATGGAGATTAAATAATCAGCATATTCCTCTCCACTTAAATGCTCTGACTGGAACGAATAACCTGGAGACGTATCAGGTATAACTGCATTTAAGTCAAGGAGGCCGAACCCATGTCCCGGAAATGAAGGAGTGAGTAATCTCATTTCTTTTGGCCATTTTCTAAACGAACTGCCTACTGAGTGACGCTCTAAAATCACATAATTTTTTAATCCTATTTGATTTAAGATGGCACCTATCCCTATTCCAGCAGGTCCAGCACCAACAATCACAACATCATATTGTTTTTTCAGCATGTTTGCACCTCTTTATGTATAAAATTCCCATTAATCCCTTAGTTGAAAAACACTATCATTACGTTTTATAAGTTACTAACAATTCTCTCAGCAGCCATTCGTGCTCCTGAGATGTTCCGAGCCACAGGGCCAATTTCAAGCTCTGCCAAAGGACCAGACACATATAAATGAGAACACCATTCCATTCCTTCATTAATAATTGGATATCCACACCCCGCACACTTCAATTGCAGTTTTTCGATTAATTCATTTAGCCAATGTCCTCCAGGTAATATTGGTAGAAAACCAGTTGCTAAAAGTAGAGTTTCTGCCGTTAGTTCTTGATTTTCCAATGTTAACGTAATCTGATTTTCTTGATTAATAATGGTGGTCTGTACCTCCCCATTTTCAATCATTAATTTTCCTTCTCTTTCTAATCTACTTAATTGGA
>JBEQAC010000189.1:0-6656 GCA_041640535.1 Bacillaceae bacterium | reverse complement strand
AAGGGTTGTATTTAAAATATAGTAAAAACAAGCAGGATGTCGTCACAAATATTTACCCCGTTCCTAACCTGAAAAATCCATTTTTAGGAGTTCATTTCACCAAAACAGTGGATGGAACAATAAAAATTGGCCCAACAGCCATTCCTGCCTTTTGGCGTGAAAATTATCAAGGACTTGAACGGTTTAAATTAAGTGAGTTTATAAACATTATCTTTTGTGAAACAAAATTATTTCTGAAAAATGCGTTTCAATTTCGAACTTTAGTGTTTGAGGAAATGAAAAAATACCAGAAAACCTACTTTGCCCGGTTAGCAAAAAGCTTAGTTAAAAGCATTGATGATCATCAGTTTGAATCATCCATCCATCCAGGAATACGTGCACAGTTATTAAATAAGGAAACACTAGAACTTGTGCAAGACTTTGTGGTTGAAGGAGATCAGCATTCCATTCATATATTAAATGCTGTATCACCTGGCTTTACTTGTTCATTTCCTTTTGCAAGCTTCATAGTTGATGAGATTTCAAGAAAACGAAAGGAAAGGGTAGAATGAGGAAATTTGAGACGATACTAGAAGGAGTCTATATCATAGAGCCGCAAGTTCATGGAGATTCTCGCGGTTTCTTTATGGAGAGCTATAATCAAAAAATGTTTCAAGCGTTAGGAATTCCCGAATTATTTGTTCAAGATAATCATTCTCTTTCTGTTGAAGCAGGGACGATAAGAGGACTTCATTACCAAACAAACCCAAAAGCACAAACAAAACTAGTTAGAGTTTTATCAGGAGCAGTATATGATGTAGTTGTTGATATACGGAAGGGGTCACCTACCTTTGGAAAGTGGATTGGGATTATTTTAAGTGAAGAAAATAAACGACAACTACTTGTACCCAAAGGCTTTGCTCATGGTATATGTACATTAGCTAAAAATACAGAATTGCTATATAAAGTCGATGAATTTTATTCTCCAGAACATGACCGAGGGATTCTTTGGAATGATCCGTTCTTAGATATTACTTGGCCAATCTCAAAACCAATCTTGTCTGAAAAGGATCAAAACCAACCTATGTTATCTGATGCTGAAAATAATTTTATATACAAGGAGGTTTAACCATGAAAGAAGTGCTTGTGACGGGTGCAGGTGGATATATTGGATGTATATTAGTACCAAAACTTATAAGAAAAGGATATAAGGTAAAAGCCATCGACCGATTTTTTTTTGGAATGGAAAAATTGACACCGCATCAACATTTAACGATTATACAAGACGATACTAGAAAGATGAAACCGGAGTATTTGAAAGGGGTAGATGCTGTCATTGATCTTGTTGCGATTTCAAATGATCCGAGTGGAGAATTATTCGAAAAAGCTACGTATGAAATTAACCATCGTTCAAGAGTAAATACAGCAATACTTGCAAAAAATCTTGGTGTGAAGCATTACATTTTACCATCTTCTTGTAGCCTATATGGCTTTCAAGCTGAGGATGTCATAGTAGATGAGACCGCTCCAACGAACCCTCTTACTAACTACGCAAAGGCAAATGAAAAAGCTGAATTAGATATCCTCCCTTTAAGTGATCCAGCCTTTTGTGTCACCATTCTTAGACAAGCAACGGTGTTTGGGTATTCTCCTAGAATGAGATTTGATTTAGCGATAAATGGTATGACCTATGGTGCGTGGGAAAATCATGTCATTCCACTTATGCGTGATGGAACACAATGGAGACCGTTTGTTCATGTAGATGATACGACAGAAGTCATGTGTCTACTCCTCGAATCGGATCATCATGCAATCAATGGTCAAATTTTCAATGTAGGATCAAACGAAAATAATTATCAACTTGGCCATCTAGCCGAAGAAATCGTGAAGGCACTTCCAATAGAGGTCAAAATTGAATGGTATGGAGACCCAGATTACAGGTCCTATCGTGTGAATTTTGAAAAGATTGAAAGGGTGTTAAATTGGAAGGCGAAATGGTCGGGGGGAGCAGGGGCAGTTGAAATCTATAACATGCTTAAGAATGGAAAGCTCACAAAAACGGAGGACACCATTACGTTGCACTGGTACAAGGAATTAATGAAATGGCATGAAATCATTAAAAAGACAATGAAATATGATGGAATCATAGACTTATAGAAGGTGAAGTAAGTAATGAAAAAGGTTCTTTTATTAGGAGCAAATGGACAGCTTGGAAGAGATATTCAATATGTCTTCTCCTCTTTACCGGAATATCAATTAATCAAGATATACCGTCACAACTTGGATATAGAATATGATGACATCGATGCATTTCTTCAAAAAATGGATTTTGATATCTTAATAAATTGTACGGCCTATCATAAAACCGATGAATGCGAAGACTTTCCGATAAAGGCTTATCATATTAATAGTTTGGCAGTATTAAAACTGGCACAATTTTGTCAACACCATAAGAAAAAATTGTTTCATATTTCTACCGACTATGTGTTTGATGGAACAAAGGCTTTTCCCTATACAGAGGAAGACTGTCCAAATCCACTTAATGTGTACGGAAATTCAAAACTTTCAGGAGAACACTTTATTAAAAGTACTCATGACCAATATTTTATTTTTCGTGTTTCTTCATTATTTGGTGTAGCTGGTGCTAGTGGAAAAGGCGGGAATTTTATTGAAACGATGATTCAGTTAGGGAAACAGAGAAAGAAATTAACGGTCATTGATGATCAGATGATGTCACCCACCGCCACATTAGAAATAGCTAAAGCTATCTTTACCTTTATTGATAATGATATAGAGTCCTATGGTATTTACCATTGCTCAGGGAGTGGAGAGTGCAGTTGGTATGAATTCGCAAGGGAAATATTTTCTGAATTAAGGATGGAAGTTGATCTCACTCCAATTTCTCACACAAGTTATCAATCAAAGGCAAAACGACCTGCTTATAGTGTATTAGATAACTCGAAGTTGAGTCATTTCTATCAGCTCAAATCATGGAGAGAATCAGTCGTGGACTATTTAAGATTCAAAGGATATAAAACATAATGGGCATTTCATACCCTTCAAATTTGAAAGACTAGGCTGTTGTATGTTTCCAACAGTCTATTTTTTTACATAGTATAGTATACGGTCAATGAATGGAGGAGGAGAAACATGAATGACTATGAGCTCTGGCTAACCTATAACTCAATGACCAAGCAAAAGAGAGCGAAAATGAAAAAACAGGTAAAGAAATATAAAATAAAACCACTTTTTTCAATTATTTCAACGGTCCAAAGTGAAGATCCAAAATTGATCGAACGTTGTATTCAATCACTAAAGAATCAAATCTACCCTCAGTTTGAATTTTTTATTTTACTTTCCAGTAATAGACCAAGATATCATCAGCTACTTAACTATGAAAAAGAGGATGAAAGGATTAAAATACGGACGGTTGATAATGAAACGTTGATTACAAGGAAAAACAAGGTATTGGAAGAAGCAACGGGTGATTTTATTGCTTTTATTCATATCGAGGATGAACTATCTGAAGATGCATTAGTTCACATGTCAGACCTTATTAATGAACAACCAGAGGCAGACATGATCTACAGTGACGAAGACCAAATGAAATTGGACGGTACAAGGCATACCCCTTTTTTTAAACCTGACTGGTCACCGGATACATTCTTAACTTATCCCTATATTGGGAACCTTAGTGTATATCGAACCTCGTTAGTACGTGAGCTTAAAGGACTAAGAAAAGGTTTTAAAGGTATAGAACATTTTGATCTTGTTTTAAGATTAAGTGAAATGACAGAACGGATTTATCATATTCCAAAGATTTTATATCATCAGCGTAGTGAGTATAAGAATAAGAAAAAATCTAATTCGAAACTGCAACAAAAGGCAATAAGGGACGCCTTAGTAAGAAGAAATGAACATGCCGCTGTCAGTTTAAGTGCACTATCACAAAATCATACCGTTGTACAATATGATCCATTAGGATTTCCGCTTATTTCTATCCTACTGCCAACAAAAGATAAAGCAGAACTAGTAGACCAATGTCTTTCTTCCATTTTTTCAAAAACAACCTATCCTAATTTTGAAATTATTATCATTGATAATGGCAGTGTTGAGCCTGATACCTTTCAACTAATAGACATATGGATTGAACGATATCCAACTATTATTAGAAGTTATCGGTTAGATATACCTTACAATTGGTCTGAATTAAATAATAAAACATCGCTAATAGCTAGAGGCGAACTTCTCTTATTCTTAAATAATGATACAGAAGTGATTACTTCCAATTGGTTAGAAGAAATGGCAGGGCAAGCATTACGACCTAGGGTAGGGGCAGTTGGTGTCAAACTCCTTTATTTTGATCACACAATTCAACATGCAGGTGTTGTTCTTGGTATACATGGCCTATGTGATCATTCTGATAAAGGTAAGAAAAGTGATTATGAAGGGTATTATGGAAGGTTATTGGGCCCGTCAAATTTCTCAGCAGTCACTGGTGCATGTTTAATGGTGAGAAAAGAAGTATTTGATGAAGTTGGTGGATTGGATGAAAATCTTGCCATTGAGTTTAATGATGTAGACTTTTGTCTGAAATTACTACATGAGGGTTATTATAATGTCCTTTTACCACAGGTTGTTTTATATCACCATGAATCAAAAACACGAGGGATTGCGAAAAACATCCAACAACAAGAAGTTAGCAGAAAAGAAGCGAAAATAGTCAAGAATCGGTGGAAGCCTTATATTCTGAAAGATCCATTTTATAATGAAAATCTTGAATTATCAGCGGGAAATTTTGATATTTTTATAGAGCTTCAAAAAGCAATTGAAATGAGTCATTTTGTCGTTCAAGAAATTGATAATCAAAATGTCATTGGACACTTCAATGGACAATTAACAAATGAAATGGTAGAGCTGTTTGGTTGGGCAATCAACCAAGAAGACTCGCCTAGAAAAATGGACATTCTTGTAACCAACCAGGATAAACTGGTCATTGCTTATGTGAAAATTGATCGGAGAAGACTTGATATAGCGGAGAAATTCGGCAATCAACAATATTTATATTCAGGCTTTAGAACAAAGGTTAGACCAGAAATTCTTCCGTATGGTGATCATACTCTTACAGCATGGGCATATTTTCCGGAACAAAGGGTAGCAGTGGAATTGGCAGGTAACTTCGAATTAGAACGATAGGGGGCAGGACCCCCTTTTCCATTAGATAGGAGTCAACCATGAATTTATTAAAAGGAAGTGAAGGAATGAAGCATTCTAAGGAGATCGTCATTTTTAGCCATATTCCAAAAACCGCTGGTACGACTATTAGAAAAATAATGGATGAGCAATATGGGAAAAAGAATGTGATTGGGCATCAAAAGTTAACAAGTATTCCCCAAGTGAAAATGGATCAAGTAGAAGCCATTTATGGGCATTGTCGATTTGGAATTCATAAAGAAATTTTTCATCCATGCACATATATCACGATGCTACGTGATCCAGTTGAAAGAGTGATATCCACGTACTATTATGCAAAGAGAAAGGAAAAGAATCGCATGCATCAACTAGCCAACTCTCGTGGGTTTAAAGAATTTATTGAAGAGGAATTGATGCATAGAAGAGCACCACTAATCAATCATCAAACACGATTTATTTCTGGGGAGAAGAAACCGAATCTTGAAAAAGCAATCGAAAACATTCATGAATATTATACGGTAGTTGGCATCACGGAACTATTTGATGAATCAATCTTTCTAATGAAAACATTCCTGGGTTGGCATCATCTTGATTATACGAAGGAAAACGTAACAGTCAATCGTCCGAAACAACACGATTTACCACAAGAGACGATTGATTTGATAAAAGAATATAATCAACTGGACATCGAATTATATAACTATAGTAAAAATCTACTCATTGAAAATATAAATGCATTAGATTCAAGTTTAAGAAAAGAGTTACAAGCGTTTAAAAATAGTAGGGTCATCGGAGAGGTGTAGAGATTGAATGAACAAGAGAGTTTACTTATCTATCTCCATATTCCCAAAACGGCTGGAACAACGATGAAAAATATCATTAAAAAACAGTATCACAAGGATGAAGTATGGTTTCATATGGAAAAAGATATGATCCCAAAACTAGAAAAGAAAAAGAACATCAATCAATTAAAATGTGTCGGAGGGCACTGTTGGTTTGGGGTTCATCAAAATTTTTCTAAACCATTTAAGTACTTTACCATGCTAAGAAACCCATTAGAACGAGTCATATCAGAATACTACTATATTTTAGAAAGACCGAATCATAAAGCATTCTCCGAAGTAAAAACACTGAGTCTTTCTGATTTTATTCAACATTTTCCTGTTAAATCTTCAAATCAACAAACACGACGGCTTTCAGGATTGATTCATAAACCAGATCTTGATTTAGCAAAATTTAACCTCACCCATCATTTTGAAGTTGCTGGAATTGCGGAAATGTTTAATGAGTCTGTTTATCTGATGAAAAAAGTTTTTGGCTGGAACGACATTGAATATCAGAAAGCGAATGTAACGAAAACACGTCCATCAATGAAGGAAATTCCAAGTGATATTCTAAAAGAATTAGAGGATCGAAATCAAATGGACATTGAACTATATGAATTTGCCAAAACGGAATTAATAAATCAACTAGCAAGTCTAAAC
>JBEQAC010000188.1:0-6677 GCA_041640535.1 Bacillaceae bacterium | reverse complement strand
CCATCCTTTTTTTGGATCCGGCTTTTTATGTACCTTCATTGTTTTCATCCGCTAGTTTGTTCTAGATCTCGTCCTTTAATCTAAAAATAGGGAGAGATTTATCTATGTCAGCAACCTCATTAAATGACAACAGGCACTTTTGGAGAAGAAGAAAATCCACCCGTTCGAGTATACGATACAAGCGGACCTTATACTGATGCAAATTATACAGTAGATATTACAAAAGGTCTTCCTGCTCTTCGAAGTAAATGGATTCGTGAACGATCCGATGTTGTAGAATATGAAGGGCGAGAAATAAAGCCTGAAGATAATGGGTATCAGAATCAGAATGATCCTCGTGCCAATCATAAAGTGTTCCCTGGTCTAAAACGTAAACCACTACGTGCAAAAAAAGGAAAAAATGTCACACAGCTCCATTATGCTAAGAAGGGAATCATCACGCCCGAAATGGAATTTATTGCACTAAGGGAAAATATGAAGCCTGAATTTGTTCGTGATGAAGTTGCAAGAGGCCGAGCAATCATTCCTTCTAATATTAACCATCCAGAAACAGAACCTATGATTATAGGACGTAATTTTCATGTGAAAATTAACGCAAACATCGGGAACTCGGCTGTTTCCTCTTCCATTGAAGAAGAGGTTGAAAAAATGACGTGGGCAACACGATGGGGTGCGGACACGATTATGGATCTTTCCACAGGGAAAAACATTCATACAACCCGTGAATGGATTATTCGAAATTCCGCAGTTCCTGTTGGTACCGTTCCGATTTATCAAGCACTTGAAAAAGTAAATGGAATTGCGGAAGATCTTACATGGGAGATTTTCCGTGATACATTAATTGAACAAGCTGAGCAGGGTGTAGATTACTTTACCATTCATGCTGGTGTCCTTTTACGATATGTTCCGTTAACAGCAAAACGTTTAACAGGGATTGTGTCTCGGGGTGGATCTATTATGGCACAATGGTGTTTACACCACCATAAAGAAAACTTTTTATATACTCACTTTGAAGACATTTGCGAAATTATGAAGTCTTATGATGTGGCATTTTCCTTAGGAGATGGATTACGTCCTGGTTCTATTGCTGATGCTAATGATGAAGCACAATTCGCGGAATTAGAAACTCTGGGAGAACTAACCAAAATTGCTTGGGAACATGATGTACAGGTTATGGTTGAGGGGCCTGGGCACGTACCAATGCATCTGATTAAAGAAAACATGGATAAACAACTAGAAGTTTGTCAGGAAGCGCCGTTCTATACACTTGGTCCTCTTACAACTGATATAGCTCCAGGGTACGATCATATTACATCTGCTATTGGAGCTGCCATGATTGGTTGGTATGGAACTGCTATGCTTTGTTATGTTACACCAAAAGAACATCTTGGTTTACCGAATAGAGAGGACGTTCGAGAAGGTGTGATTACTTATAAAATTGCAGCACATGCAGCTGATTTAGCCAAAGGGCATCCAGGAGCACAAAAAAGAGATGATGCCTTATCAAAGGCTCGTTTTGAATTCCGTTGGAGAGATCAATTTAATTTATCTTTAGACCCTGAACGTGCACTTGAGTATCATGATGAAACACTACCTGCAGAAGGGGCAAAAACAGCGCATTTCTGTTCCATGTGTGGACCGAAATTTTGTAGCATGAGAATCTCTCAAGATATTCGTAACTATGCAAAAGAAAATAATCTTGATACGAAAGAAGCAATTGAAATAGGGATGAAGGAAAAGGCGCAGGAATTTAATCAAGCTGGAAATAAAATATACCAGTAATTCTTCTGAAATGAATATAAAATAACCTATTAGCCGCTTTTGCTAATAGGTTATTTTAAATATTTTTATTTTTTCTTAATCTAGCTCAATCTGACAATAAAAACGGCAATACGATATTGAGGTGTACAAAGTGTAATTTGTCTATACTCTGATACAATTTAATTCTAGTTTAATAGTCTTTCTTTTTGATTTTATTAGGTTACAAAATCATTTATTTGTATAACATTAAATCTTCGACCACGATTTCACTATCAATCGAAAAGATCCCCCATTTGTTATTTGGCATAGAGTACATACGAGTGCTTAATACAGCCTGGTCATTAACATAAAGCACAGCAATCGTCTCATCCATTAATAGCGTGAAGTCTAATGTATCATTTTCTTCTATGTTTAATTTCATCGTTGATTTCGGTATAGAACTATGAATTCGATTCGGCGGTACATTGTAAAATTTAAGCTCTTGTGCTAAAGGATCAAAGACAATATTTAAAGAGGATGTATTACTTTCACGGACATTAAACATAAAGCCAAATAAATTCATGTTTGATGAAGTTTTTATCTTCCCTGTAATTTTATTGGTTCCTTCTATTTCAGAGAAAGTAACTGCCTCATATTCTTTGCCAAAGAAAGAATAGTGATTGTTTGTTCCTTTGACAGAACCTGTTTGAGTTTTCGTCTCAATCTTAACTTCACGATTTATTTCCTTCACTACATTTTCAACTGGAACCGGATAAAGCTCACCACTACCTTTTTGTTTTATCTGATGAACAACAAGATTTCCCGCCCAATTATAGTTTCGGGTATCGTCATAACCATCCTTTGTTGGCGTCCAACCAAATAGATAGAGATTTTCAGCGTCCTTTTCCAATCTTCCAGCATAAAACCCATTTCCATCAAAGGAATCTAAATCTGGTTCAGTAAATGGTCCTTTTGAATCGGAAGCGATTCTGTAATGAACAACACGATCTGGCCATTGGTCTGAGAAGGTGAGATACCAATAGTCTCCATACTTAATCAAAGTTGGGCACTCCAAATTCGAATCACTCCCCATATCGTTTGAAAACAAGACTCCTTGATCTTCCCATCTCTTCAAGTCATTTGAAGTATATAGTGCGATGACTCCCGTCTGTTTTTTTCTAGTTGTAATCAACATCCAATATTCCTTGTAATCTTCATTATAAAAAACATAGGGGTCTCTGAAGTCATTTTTTTCATATTGATTGGAAGCAAAGAAAGTATCCTCAGCAATTTTCTTCCAGTTTTTCAAATCCTTGCTTGTCGCATGCATGATGGCTTCCTTCGGTTTTTTCTTTGGGTTATGCCCAGTATAAAAGGCATGATAAAGTCCCTCCTGATCCTTTACAACTGAACCAGTCCCAAGTGCAAGATCCTGCTCATCCGTGTTTTTAGAATATGGGATGACAATTCCTTCTGATTTGTAATCAACAAAGTTTTTTGTTGTCAGTAGACTCCATGGGTGAAATCCTACATCTCCATCCCTTAAGTCTTCTAAATAAAATACCTGAAAGTTCTTACCATCATAATATGGCATTGGGTCTCCTACCCACGTTTCTTCTGCCCTTGGAAAAATCGTTTTCCCCTCCTGTTTTAGTGGATTACAGGCAACTAACAGGAACAAGTAGATAATGTGAAATATAAGTAAACTCTTTTTAACGTTCATGTTCCCTCCCTCTTGAAACCTTTGATTACTATTATTTACTTGCTCCAAATAGAGTTAAGTTCAGTTAATGTTAAGTTAGACACATTTGTACTTCCATCTTTTGAAAATAGGATGAGTTCTTTGCCTATTTCACTTGGGAAGATAAGACTTGTAATAGCAATTTCACCATCATTCGTAAACACCTCTATTGATGAGCTATCAAGGAAAACCTGTAGCTTTATCTTGTTATTGTTCAACTCCAAAGGTGCTTCTTGCACTGCTGGAAACGAATCTGAAAAGCTATGTTCTCCTGATTTTGTCCTGTCTACTACTAACACTTTCTTTATTACGTCATAGCTTATCTCTGTTTTTTCCGTTTCAGAGTGTTGAACAATTAGACCAAATTGAGTTGAATTCCTATTTTCAAATACAATATTTACTTCGATTAATTGATTATCCAACTCTAATGAAATAGGTTCTTCTGCTCCAATTTCCATTTCTTTAAACAAATTAGTGTCCTTTCGAATGGAACCGATTTCTTTAACTGGTTGCTGAACTAATCGAACTCCATGATTAGTAGAAGCTAATGATAACTCTCTTGGAAGAGTCATTGCACTTCTCCATCCACCTGTTGGAACTTGATTCGCATAGCGCCAGTTGCTCATCCATCCGATGTAAACCCTTCTACCATCAGGGCTATCAGACCAGCTTACACCAGCATAATTATCTCTTCCGTAATCTAACCATAGCACGGTTTCGTCATCGTGATCATTGACGAATGTCGTTCCATCAAAGTCACCAATAAAATATTGTGTTCGTGATCCTTCTTTAAATTCAGGATTATCACCGATACTAACGATCATTACCCATTTTTGAGTATCTTGGTTACCGTCTACTGGTAATTGAAATAAATCAGGACATTCCCAAACTCCATCATGTGAACCTGCTTTATGACCAAATTCACTTGCAAACTCCCAGTCTTTTAAGTTTGGAGATGTATAAATCGTAATCGTTTGCCCAGTCGCTAGCACCATCACCCATTTATTTGTTTCATCATGCCAAAAAACTTTAGGATCACGGTAATCTGTAATATTTACATCTGAAAGAACTGGATTCCCTTCATATTTCACCCATGTTCTCCCATTATCTTTACTATAAGCTAAGCTTTGTCGCTGACAAGGTCTGTCAGAATCAGGATAGGTACCCGCACTTGTATATATTGCTACTAAGCCTGGTTGATCTTCAAAAAATCCAGAGGTATTCTTCCAATCAACAACTGCACTACCTGAAAAAATAGTTCCATATTCATCAGGATTTAATGCGATAGGTAGGTGCTCCCAATGGATCATATCTCTACTTACAGCATGCCCCCAATGCATGGGTCCCCAAGTAGTTCCAAATGGATGGTGTTGATAAAACAAATGATACTCATCATTAAAAAACACCATTCCGTTCGGATCATTCAACCATTTTTCCTCTGGTGAAAAATGAAATTGTGGTCGATACTGTTCTTTATATTTTTTTGTCATCTTTATTCTCCTTTTCTAGCAATTTATGACCTACGTAATATATATTTCACTATTAAATCTAAAAGGCTGTACAGATGATTAAACCAATGTACAGCCTTTATATTTTTTTCGTAATTAATTACTGATTTCGATCATAACCTGCCTGCTTAATTTCTAACCATTCCTGTAATCCAAGTCGATCTAATTCTACTAAATAATCATCCCACTCTTCTTCTACTTTCCCATTTGTCATCCATTCTGCTCTTTTTCTGTTCGCATATGGTGCTAAATCTGCTTCAATAGTAGAAATTCTGTCTAATTCTTCGATTGAGAAGAATACTCTAGGATAAATATTTACAGCTTTCATATCAGGAACCATAACATCCTTCATTAATCCTAATCTCCAAGCAGCATCATCTGGCTTCGTAGTAACCTTATCATAATAACTATCTAAGATAGCTAATGGACCACCAACAAATGTTTTTTGTCTTAATTCCCAAGGTGATGTATCACCCAATGGTAAATGCTTTAACATTCCTGATGCAGTATCTAGTTCAAAGATATTTTGTTCTTTCTCATCCCCATACGTACCCCAGTTGTTTTGTACAGATTGATGAGGGTCATATAGCTCATCAATCCACTTAGCTGTTAATTCTACGTTTTTGTTTGCACTCGTAATCACCATTCTGTTTCGATCAAATCCCATTCCATTTGTTCTTGCTACATTTTTATGACCATCTGGACCAACAAGCGCAGGCATCAGCTCATACTTATCGTTCATACCGGTGATATTTCCTTTATCCCATGTAAAATACAAACCATAACGATCTTCTTTACCTTTTGCAATATAAGCATTCCAATCATGTTCAAATGCCTCAACATCAATTAATCCTTCTTCATAAAGCTCATTAAAGAATTTAATTCCTTCTTTATACCCTTCTTGTGCTACTGTATAGATGACTTCTCCATCATCACTTACAACCGTGTGATCCCAGTTATCTCCTAAACCAAAGGAACCAAATAAGAAAGCAGGGTCCTCTCCCCCATGGTTAATGATGAATGACATCGGGATTTCATCAGCAACACCATTCCCATTCGGGTCTTGAGTTTTAAACGCAATTAAGACTTCCTTTAATTCTTCAGTTGTTGTAGGCATATCCAACCCTAAGTTATTTAACCATTCCACATTAATCCAAGGGAAACAATCGACTGAATGAATACTTTCTTTACCTGAACCCAATTCCTCAATCCATGGAAATGAGTATATATGTCCATCAGGGGCTGTCATCATTGCTCGATACTCGGGTGCTTCTTCAAGTACTTTTTGTAAGTTGGGCATATATTGGTCTATTAAATCTTCTACTGGAATGATAGCTCCAT
This sequence comes from Bacillaceae bacterium, assembly GCA_041640535.1. Lineage (GTDB taxonomy): Bacteria > Bacillota > Bacilli > Bacillales > Bacillaceae_L > Litchfieldia. The sequence goes on along the minus strand of JBEQAC010000188.1, from coordinate 347 downwards.
CTTTTGCTAGTTTAAGTAATTCATAGTCGTTTAAAGCTGCATCTAATATTGCATCAGGAAGCTCTCCACTAGCGATGGCTAAGTTTCTTTTTTCTGCAAATGTATCCCAAGTATAGTTTTTCCAATCAATATTTACTCCTGTTTTTTCTTCCAAACGTTGATAGATTAATTTTTCATTCGGATCAGTTGGAGCTAAAGGTGAACTTTGTGTCATAAATTTTAATGTAACTTTCTCTTCCAATGGTAATGAAACATCTGTTAGCTCATAATCCTTTGAAGAAGCACTTTTACTGCTATTACTACATCCTGCAGCAACTAACACACTAGAAATTAGCAATGCTGACATC
>JBEQAC010000187.1:0-6706 GCA_041640535.1 Bacillaceae bacterium | reverse complement strand
TAGATGGAACATAGGGGGATCGAACCCCTGACCTTTTGGCTGCCAGCCAAACGCTCTCCCAGCTGAGCTAATGCCCCGTTTTTGTTACTTTATAGCGATATTATACTACAAAACAAAGCGATTACAATACCCATATTTTATAAATTTATCTATAAAATCATTTCCAATAATATGTAACCATTTCTCTAAAAAAACGACTAACATGATAAGGAGGGTCTTTTATGAAAAAAAACCTATTTATTATGTTCGGTGTGTTTGTCATATTAATGGTTACTGTATCCATGTTATTGGGAATGAGTCCAAAGATTTTAAATAACTGGTCAAATGAGAAGTTAATTGTTATGGCAAATAAGGAATGGACGGTTGATTTTTCTCATGAAATTGATAGAAAGACAATTAATAATGAGACGATTTATGTCACAGACAATCAACAAGTAAGGCAGGATGTATCTTTGTCACTAAGTGATGATGGTAAGGCAGTCACCATTATGCCTCCTAAAGATGGATATCGTTTAGATGCAACTTATTATATTCTTCATGTGAAAAAAGAAGTAAAAGCAACGAATGGCCGCAGCTTAAATGGAGATAAGATGCTAACATTTGTTGTTAAAGAAAACCTACCTGTTGTTGGAACGAAGAAAAAATTAGATGAAATCTTTACTACTGCAATCAAACGTCAAAGAGATGAAAGAGGATTCCGTTTTTTTTCCTTTAACAATACAAAAGAATCCATGGAAGAATCGTCCGTCGCAGAAGATTCAGCTGGAGGTGCAGATGGACAAAGTCAAGGTTATTCCGAGACCAATGTTCAGGTCCAAGGGGTAGATGAAGCAGATACAGTGAAGACAGATGGAACGTATATTTATCAAGTTCAGGATGGAAAGGTTCTAATTACAAAAGCATCACCAGTCGATGAGATGAACCTGGAAGGAACAATTCTATATAAAGATACATTTTCTCCATCACAGCTTTTTCTATATGATCATCAGTTAGTTGTGATCGGATATTCATATGAAGAAAGAAGTAAACAAACGAAGAAAGCCGCTTCAGATAGTCTCATGTGGCCAGGATATTATTATTCGACAAGAGCGCTTGTTTATGATGTGAGTAATAAAAAAGAACCGAAGCAGATACGTGATGTTGAAGTGGAAGGGAATTATGTAACGTCAAGAAGAATGAATGATTACATTTACATCATTTCAAATCACTACCCGGATATTTGGACCCTTGAACAAGAAGAAAATGTGGAGTTAAGACCACGTTATCATGATTCTGTCTCTAGTGATGAAACCCAGGTGATTGATTATGATGACATTCGATACTTTCCGAATTCAAATGAAACCAATTACACAATGATTGCTTCATTTAGTTTAGAGGAACCAATGAAAGAGGTCTCAATCACAACCTATTTAGGTAGTGGGAATCAACTGTATATGTCCAAAGAGAATCTTTATTTAGCTGTCACGAACTATAGTGAAATGATTGGAATTAGAGCAGATGTTAGCTATTCGCCTGATTCAAGTGTGTATAAGTTTTCTGTAAAAGAAGATCAAGTCGAGTTTGAGTATTCAACTGAAATTCCAGGAACAATCCTAAATCAGTTTAGCATGGATGAGCATAATGGCAATTTCCGTGTGGTCACGACAAAGGGGGATACATGGAATGATGAGCGTCCTTCAGCAAATAATCTTTATATTTTTGATGAAAACCTAAAGAGAATAGGTCAAATTGAAGGATTAGCTCGAGGTGAACGAATTTATTCAGCACGGTTTATGGGAGAGCGCATCTATGTGGTGACATTTAAACAAGTGGATCCATTGTTCGTTATTGATGCGAGTAATCCGGAAAAACCGAGTGTACTAGGGGAATTAAAAATCCCAGGCTTTAGTAATTATCTACATCCATATGATGAAAATCATATCATTGGATTTGGTCATGACACAAAAGTAGTACCAAGTAAACAAGCGGGGGAAGAACCACTTGTCCTCACTCAAGGTGTGAAGGTATCGTTATTTGATGTAAGCGATGTGACGAATCCGAAGGAAAAATTCAGTGAGATTATCGGAGGAAGAGGAACATATTCGCCTTTAAACTATGACCATAAAGCATTATTATTTCATAAACAAAAAGGATTATTTGCCTTTCCGATATCGATCTACCATGACGTAAAGGGGAGTGAATATGAGCAACGCTTTGAATTTCAGGGAGGATATGTGTACCATTTGGACGTAAGGAAAGGGTTCTCTTTACAAGGAAAGATAACTCATATGACAGGAACACATTTTTATGAGGACTGGGAGAGTAGTATTTCTAGGATGCTCTATATAGGGGATTTCTTCTATGCCTTATCTCCATCTAAAATTACAGCTCATGATAGTCAATCTTTTGAACAAAAAGGGGAAGTTGTTTTTACATCTAGTAAGCGTTGATTCACGCTTACTTTTTTTCTTTTTTTTCTTAAAAATTCCGATATAATAGCTTATAAGATATCATTTCGTTAACCTAAAGGAGTACAGCCGTATATGAAAATTAACCCCTATGTTTTAGTCGCCATTGGTGTAATAGCTGTCTCTTGCTCTGCCATCCTAGTAAAGCTAGCGAGTGCACCAGCACCTGTGGTCGCCTTTTATCGTTTGTTTTTTACCGTTCTTTTGATGCTTCCATTATTTTTATGGAAATATCTACATGAACTACGCCTAATCTCTAAGAGAGATTGGGGTTTATCTGTTATCGCGGGTGTGTTTTTAGCGTTTCACTTCATCCTTTGGTTCGAGTCATTAAACTATACTTCTGTTACTAGTTCAACTGTTTTGGTTACGCTCCAACCACTTTTTGCTTTTGTTGGGACATACTTCTTCTTCAAGGAAAAATTAAGTCTTAATGCCATCCTTAGCGGAATTCTTGGAATAGGAGGAAGCTTTATTATCAGTTGGGGTGATTTTAAAATAAGTGGGATGGCTCTGTTTGGAGACTTTTTGGCTCTTGTGGCTTGTGCGATGGTGACTGCTTATTTACTTTTTGGTCAACATGTACGGAAGAGATTATCACTAGTAACCTATACATTTGTCGTGTACTCGATTAGTACTATCACTCTTTTTTTGTATGTGATCCTACTAAACTATCCTTTAGGACCATATTCTACAAATGACTGGGTTATGTTTTTACTATTAGCCATCATTCCAACATTATTAGGACATACGATGTTCAATTGGTCACTACAATGGCTTAGTACATCCACTATTTCGATTGCGATTCTCTTTGAACCTGTAGGTGCCGCTATTTTGGCTTATTTTATTCTTGCAGAACAAATATTATGGACACAGGTAATCGGAGGATCGGTTATTATTTTAGGTATAAGCTTGTATTTACTGAGTGAACGGAAGACCAAGCAGCAGGTTTTAAAACGGGAAAAAACAGCAATTTGAATTGGTAAATAAAGAATAAAGCTAAGTAAATAGAACACATTACTTAGCTTTATTTAATGAGATCAGCGACAATTACATAACGCTGTTTTGCATCTCCAAGGAAGTAAAATGGATAGCATGTTGTTAATGTCAATGTTGCTTTCGGTTTCGGTACAAGTACAGTAGAATCATTTTTATCGACAATTCGAATGGTCTTAACCTTATAAGTAAATTCTCCTGCGGATGATTGTATGGTTAACGTATCTCCTAATTCAACATGCCTAAGCCCACGAAACACCGTATCACGGTGCGCTGAAAGAACGGTGTTATTTGTTAAACCAGGAAGAACACTTTTTGGATAGTGACCAACTCCCATTTTTAAGGTATCTTCATCCGTACCGTGGTAGATAGGAAACGATTGATTTAGTCGTGGAATGATCAGTTCTCCAATCTCCTCGCCGATCGAGGGATGCCTTATATACAAGGGGACATCCTTTTTACTTGTCATTACATCAGCTACCGGATGTCTTAAGGTTTGCCGAATTTCAATTTTCTTAGGAGCAAAATAGCCTATTGAAAATAAATAAACATTCCATGTTAGCAAGGAAGTACCTACCAACATTAAGCAAATACCTAAGCTAAAAACCATTTTTTCCTTTGTCATGACTGATTCTTTGAAGGGGCAAACCTTAGATATAACCACCATCCGAATAAAATGATGCAAATGGAAATAATGATATTTCGACTATAAGGTGATGCCGTATTAGGTAGCGATTCTCCAACCATGGCTACACTTAGCTCATTTGCCAAACTGGCAATACTGATAAATTGTTCACCTCGACCTAGAAGATCATCAGCAGTTAATGCCTCTTCTGTTAATTGCATATCCATAATAAGTTGATTATCTTCATTTGTTAGTTCAACCACTAATTCTGATCCATCTAATGAATTCATCTCAACTAATTCTGTTAATGTGGTGGCTTGTCTACTTTCACCGTCTGCTAAATAATAAGTAGAATTTAATTTTAAAGCCATCAACATTTCTTCAAATAAAGCCATTATCTCTTCTTTTTGAGAAGATGTAATTTGGGTTGCTCCATCGTAAGAAAAATATTGTTCTAGGCTCATGCTAATTTTGCTCAAATCTTCTTCTAACGTACTTTTGTCAAGTGACATAAGATGTTGGAAGAATCGATCTGCTTCTTGTTCATTTAATCCTATATCCGAGAGTAGACGTTCTGCTTCGTGAAGAATTTCAGCATGTTTTAAATAAAAGCTAACGTCCACTTCTAAGTCTTCAATAAATAAATAGTTATCAATATGTTCACCAAACCCTGATAAAAGTGCATGTAACTCTTCTTCTGATAAATCGTGAGATGCTAATAAGTGATATAAATTTTCATCATTAATAGGCGTTCCTAAAAAGTTGTCTAGCTCTTCCATTGTTTCAAAATCAGTAAGAGACAAATTGTAAAAGGATAGGTAATTTGATAATTCTTCATTTGTTAATCCAACTTCTTCAATAAATTGATCTAAATCCTCCTTTGTAATAGAAGCAGCTACGCTTTGTACAAAGAGCATGTACGGAAGTGAAAGGACAAAACAAATGACAGCAAATCTTTTCATGAAACTTCCTCCAAACCATTTAATTGTCATACCAGTAGTATTTTCAACTTTTACCAGATAATGCATATGATTTATGGTTTAGGAAGGTAATAGAAAAGCATCCGATCTTTAAAGATGGATGCATTATACTTTAATTATGGTGTTATCCCCAACCTTTAGTATCGAAAATAAACTTAGATCCAAAGCAGGGAATCGATTTTCTAGAGGATGTTCATAAGTGGATAGGCTGTGAAAATCTGGTCTAGTCACTTGTTCTAGGATATAGGCCGATTCAGTAGCATGTTCTCTTCTCATTTTATTTAAGTGTTCAATGATTTTTTCTGCACTTGTAATCCCAATTCCATGCCCATAGTACAAATCATGATCCATAACAATTGCGTTTTCGCCTCTCCAGTATGGAGTGTTAGGATTAAATTCTGGATTCTTAAAATAAATGCAATCTCCTACTAAAAACTCATTACCTCTCGTGGTAGATAATCCAAGATCCTTGTCATAATGCCAGTCATAGAGAACAAGGTCAGCAAAAAGACGATTAAAGTCATGTGTTGTAATTGAATCAAGTGTTGCTTTATAAAAAACGATGACCATAGCGGTTGCACATTCAAATGCATATAATTGCCCGTTTTTGAAGATATCGATAATCGCATCAGATGGTAAAATGTCCTTCTTTAAAACAAAAGCACCTGTTCTTCTTAATTCCCAAAATACAGGGTTACATGTTGAGGTGGCAAACGTTGCGAATTTTGCTCCACTGATATTTAAGTCTTTGGCTGCATTTTTAATATTCAATCTCATTTTTATTTCAAAAAACAGTTCTTTAAAAGAAGGGTATCGGTATACTTCGTTATGCAAGGCCATATTCTCCAATATTTTCTTCGCTTGACCAGACATCAATTCCAAATTAGGATGTTCAGGTTTAATCATGAATTCTGCTACTTGTATCATAAGTCCCCTCCAGCTTCTGTTTAAATTAGTCTATTCAAGCAATAAGGAGTTGGGGCTTATCTATTCCTATTTATATCGATTTTTGGAGATTAATTTTGCTTGCCTTTTCATTCTTTGATCAGCTTTCTTTTCATGAACAACTAAAACTGCATGAACAGCGCCTGGGATCCAGAAAAAACAAGTAAGAATTAAATTTAACAATGCTTGAAATGGCTTTCCGACAAATAATACAGCCAAAGGAGGTAATAAAATCGCAAGTAAATAAAGCATCTACAGCACCTCTTTCAAATAATGGTTATTAAATAATACGTATGTCATACTAGTTAGTTTCATTTCAAAGCATAAAAAAGGTATCCATTTTAAAAATAGATACCTTATCTTGTTAAATTATTTATTACTAGACTTTTTTGATATAATCATTTTCTTTTTCATTTCATCATAAGAAAAGTTAGTTGATAGATTTAAAAACTAGTAAATGAGGTATATTTACTAGAATCGTATCATATAGTTCTACAAGTGATTAAATAGGAGGATTTCAAGATGGAGTTTATTAAAGCAATTGCCATGTTTTTATCACTAGGAATGTGTTTATTTCTAATATCATATTCTTATATGGAAGGTATTCGAATCTGTAATAGCGAAGAGAAGGTCTACGCAGGTACGTTCATATTTTCAGCAATAATGGGATTAGTGTTTGCATTTTTAGCAAATTCTCTTTATTAAATAATAGG
>JBEQAC010000186.1:0-6715 GCA_041640535.1 Bacillaceae bacterium | reverse complement strand
GTTAACCTTATGGTTGGGCCAGATATACTAACTGCAGCAGTGATGTCTCCCCTATTATCAAATATAGGTGCAGCAATACAAGAAATTCCTGTTTCATTTTCTTCTATTTCTGTCCCAAAGCCTTGGTTTCTTATTTTTATAAGTTCTAGTAAAAATTTCTCTTTATCCGTAATCGTGTTTTCTGTATGCTTTGGCAAGCCATTTTTCTGTAAAAAAGATAAAACCTCTTGTTCAGATAGATAAGCAAGAATAACCTTGCCAACACTTGTACAGTGCATTGGTGCTCTTCGTCCTACTTTCGAATGAGTACGTAAAGTTTCACTGCCCTCTAACTTTTCAATATAAACGGCTTCACCCTGATTATAAACCACCAAATGGATCACTTCATTCGTTAACTTTTCTAACTCTTCAAGAAATATCCTCGCTTGGGTTCGTAAATCAATAGATTCAAGGAGAATTGAGCTTAACTCAAGGTATATATATCCCAGACGATATTTTTTCGTAATAGAGTCTTGTTCTATATAACCATTTTTAACAAGTGTTGTAAGCAATTTATGAATAGAACTTTTATTCAAATCTAGATGTGACGCTAATTCAGTAACTCCGCGACCTTCTTTACTCTGACTTACTAATGATATAATTTTTAATGCTCGATCAACTGATTGAACCATCTTTATCCCCCATATATAATGACAATGTGAGCTATCAAAATATAATGATATAAATATACTTGTATTTTATCATAGTAAGTACAAAAATTTTAAACTACTTTCATTATAACAACGACCGAAGTTCTCTCATTCACTCAAATATTCCATCCCGAGAATAGCCTGATATTGAAAATCCAGTTTATCTATAGTCAATTATTATTTAGCATAACTTACATAAATATCACTTTTAAGATATTGTACCAATTCTTCCGCACTTTCACGGATCTGTTCAATCGTTAACGAATGAACTTCATGCTTTTTAAAAGTAGGAAGAAAACGCATTCCAATAAGGTTAGCAGTTGCCTGGTATGGCTTGGTTAATTCATTGATTGTAAATTGATTATAACCGCTATCTTGGTAAGCTTCCTCTGCTCCACCTATAGAAATAGCTAAAATCATCTCTTTTCCATTAAGCTTTGTTCCTCCCTCTCCAAAAGCCCATCCAAAAGTAAAAACTACATCTTGCCATTCTTTCAATAAGGACGGACTGCTATACCAATAGAATGGAAATTGAAATACGATTCTATCATGCTCTATTAATAATTGCTGTTCAACTTCTTTGTTAATTTTGCCATCCGGATATTTTGAATATAAATCATTTAAAGTAATATTTTCTTCTTCCTTTAATCTCTCAACCCATATTTTGTTTACATAAGATTCAGCCAAATTTGGGTGGGCTACGATAACTAGTGTTTTCATACATAATCCTCCTAGATTAATCCTACAAAATAAATATAAATATAGTATATAACCCACCTCTTTGTGAAACATATCACAAATCAAACAATTATGTTACCAAAATGTGTATATTCTATGTCTGATTAAAATCGATCAAGTTCGACTAACTCACACAAGTCAAAAAATTAAGAGTCTGAAATCTTAAAGAGATTCAGACTCTTACTATTTTTACAAAGCCCCATAAATCACAGCACGTAATCTTGGCTGATGGTATGCTTCAAAGTTAGGTAACATCTGCTGCATGTAGACCGCTGATAGTTTCTCTTTTGGGTCAATTAATACCCAAGTACCTGCAAGACCTGACCAACCAAATTCACCAATTGAGCTGTTAATACCACCTAGCGCAGGATCTACTAATGTACGTACACCCAAACCATAGCCATATCCCTTTAGATAGTCCCAATTATATTGCTCCATATGCTCTTTCTGAAGGTGATTTGTCGCCATAAGATTGATTGTTTTTTCACCAAGAATTCGTACTCCGTCCAATTGCCCTCCATTTGCTAGCATATGAGCAAATCGACTATACTCATTCAAAGTAGAGAGAAGTCCTCCTCCGCCCGATTCAAATATCGAAGAAGGTTGAAATTGTCCATCCATCGTCTCATTCTTTATTAACTCAGCCTCTTCTGTACGGTTGTAAAGAGTGGCTAAACGGTGCTTTTTCTCTTCAGGAATCCGAAAGAATGTATCGGTCATTCCAAGTGGTTCAAAAATTTCATCCCGGAAAAATTCACCAAGCGACTTTCCAGATAAGACTTCAATAAGCGCTCCTAACACATCGTGGCTAAATCCGTAACACCATTTGGTACCTGGATCAAATGCAAGCGGAATTGAAGCTAAAGTTTTTGAAAGGGTACGAATCGTTAATTTCTCACCCGCCTCCTCCTTTTGTTTCAATGAAGCCATTACTTGGCGTTCTGTTTCAGTCCCTTGGCCACTGTATGTTAACCCTGATGTCATTGTGAACAAATCTTTAACTTTTATCGAACCCATTGCAGGAGATACAAATATTTCACCCTGTTCATTTGTTCTGTATACTTGCGGATTTCTAAACTCAGGTAAGTACTCCTCAAGAGGATCGTTCAGTAAAAATAATCCCCGTTCATAAAGCATTAGCGCTGCAGTACATGTTACCACCTTTGTCATCGAATAAATTCTAAAAATAGTATCTTCATTGATTTCCGTTTTTAGATCCTTGTCCGCATACCCAACATACTCTTCAAACTTTTTTTCACCTTGATGCATCACCATTAAGGAACAACCAGCTGGTCCCTTTTCTACGAAACTATTTAATAATGGACGTAGTCTATGTACTAATTCCAACCTAATCTCTCCCTTTGAAAACGTTATCAACCAAACTATATATTCGACATACCCCTCTTATCTTCCTTTAATTTACATTGTTATAAAATAATAATTTAATATTTAGGGGGTTAATCCTTAAATAGAAAAAGCAAACCCTATCCGAACACAGGGTTTGCTCCTATTTTAATTCCCATCAACCACTTCTTTTAAAATTTCATAGGAACGTTTTTGTTTGTCAGGATCAAAAATGTAAGATACAGCCATCATTTCATCCACATCATACTTTGCTTGAAAATGTTCGAACTGTTCTCTTATTGAATCTTTACTTCCTAGCAATGTAACGCTAGACATCGAGGTTGCCATCTCTTTCTCGTGCTGATTCCATATAAGATTCATATTTTCAACTGGAGGACTTAACGGTGTTTGTGTACCACGAACGACATTTAAGAAAAATTGCTGCATGGTTGTCTGTTCCCTTTTTGCTTCTTCATCGGTTTCAGTTGCAATTACATTTAAACAAACCATCATATACGGCGAATTTAGATATTCCGAAGGCTGGAATCGATTCCGATATATTGAAATGGCTTGATCCATGTATCTTGGTGCAAAATGAGAAGCAAAAACATAAGGCAACCCTAATTTAGCTGCTAAGTAGGCAGAATCGGTTGAAGAACCAAGGATATAAATTGGGATTTGAGTTCCTACACCTGGGTACGCCTTAACCCTACTTTGACGGTTTTCCGGGCCAAAATACGTTAGAAGTGCTTGAACATCGTCAGGAAATGTATAAACCGAATCATGTTGAGAACGTCTAAGTGCACTAGCGGTCAACATATCTGTACCAGGCGCACGGCCAAGTCCCAAGTCTAGTCGATCAGGATAAATCGTCGCCATCGTTCCAAATTGTTCCGCTACGACTAAAGGAGCATGATTTGGAAGCATGATCCCACCGGACCCCACACGAATATGGTCTGTATGTTCTAATGTATGTTTAATTAAAATGGCAGTAGCTGAACTTACTAATGTTGACGTATTATGATGTTCAGCAATCCAGTATCGTTTATAGCCCATTTTCTCAGTAGCTTGCGCCAACTCAACCATTGAATTAATCGCATCCTTTGGCTCTTGGCCAACACGTATAGGTGCTAGGTTTAAGACTGAGACAGGTATTTGTTTTGTTGACATTTAAATTGTCCTTTCTAGATGAGATTTCAATACTATATTATCAGTTTGAATACTAGAAACAAACTTAATTGCTTGGATAAAAAAAGGCATCTTGTTTATTCGTTCATTTTTTAATTTTTTAAACTTCTCTTAGTTCCGGCCACTTCATCAAATTAATCTAACATATTAATAAAGGATTATAAATATTATTATGGAATATAACATTCAACTAAGGAGCAAAAGAAAGAGTGATAGAAAAATATGATAACTCAAAAAGGATCATTAATGGGGAAATATCTCGCCAATGTGCAGTTGGACGTTTCAATAGCAGCTTATACAAAAGTCCCTAAAACTTGGAATGAGGATAACTATACACCTGATTTTAATAAGTTTTATTACATCATGGAAGGTGAAGGATATGTCAAGGTGAAGGATGAGATGTTTTATCCAAAACCTGGTGAACTTTATTTACTTCCATCAGGCTCTGTCCAATCGTATGGAACAATAAGTGATCATACATTTGAGAAATTTTGGTGTCACTTCTCAGCCAAAATTGGTCATTTTCATTTATTTCAGCTTATCAAAACCCCAGTATTTATCAATCCAGTCGGATATGAACTTAAAGGTAAATTTGAGCAACTTATTTCCCTTATGCAATGCGATTCAATATCAAGTAGCTTTCGTGTTCATTCTATTTTATTAGAAATGCTAGCGTTGTTTATTGAAAGTAGCGATCACATTCATATTAAAATGGATACATCCCCTTCTTTTGAAAAAATGGATTCAATTCTACAGTACATTGAAGAACATTTGGATGGAAACTTATCTGTAGAGTCCTTAGCACAAAAAGCCAATTTCCATCCAAATTATTTTATTACCGTATTCAAAAATTTCACTGGTTATTCGCCTATTCAGTACATAAACCGGCGTCGTATTGAAAAGGCAAAAGAACTACTAGTTATAAGTGAACAAACGATATCTACTATTTCAGAACAGTTAGGAATGGAACTTTCTTATTTTTCTAGAATGTTCAAAGAATTGACTGGCTTTTCTCCAACATCCTACCGCGCTATGCAGCAAAAATCACAATTAGATACTTACTACTAAGTTCGTGGTTTAAAATCTAGTAAATATTAAGGATAAAAAGGATTTGCTGGGGTAGTGGTAACACACCATCTTGAGTTAAATAAAAATGTAAGAAGCGCTTTATTTGCTTGTTCTGTACCAATATACCGAAGAGCTTCTGCTGCATGGGCAGATACATACCTATTTTCATCTCTTAATGCGTTCTCTAATTGCGGAACGGCTGAGTTCGCAGGAGCTCCTATTCGCGTGAAAGATAGTCCTGCCATAAAACGGACTTGTGCGTCCGAATCTTGTAAACATTTAGTTAATCCTTTAACAACTTCTTGAACTGGACTACCAATCATACCAAGTGCTTCGACAACAGCCCTACGGATAACAACAGAAGAATTATCCAATAATTGATTCAAAACGGGAACAGCTTCTGCAGCCAGATGTCTATGTTCACTTAAGGCAAACACAGCTCGCATTACGGTTGAAGATCGGCTATTTTCTAATACAGAAATTAGACCTTGAATTGCATCTGCACCTGCTATTGATAAACCATATGCAGCAACACGAGACACATTCCCATTTCCATTTTGTAGGGCTGATAATAAGGTTTGTACACCCTCATTTCCACAACAAGCAAGTTCATATGCAGCATTTAATGCGACTGGCTCATAATCATCTTCTAGAGCTTTACGCTTATTTTCGATATTACTTGAATCGTTTGTTAAGGTCTCTGCCATGCTTCCAAGTTGACCTGATAACCAATTCCATGTTTCTTCCCACAGGACATCATGCTGAGCAAAAAGTGAATTAATTGTTTCAGGCATCTTCCACGATTTTTCTATATTGTTCCAGCTTGGCTCTGTTGGAGCAGCAGTACGCATAAATTCAAATTTGAGCATAAAGCGCGGATTTCCCAGTGTATTTGGTGTGGATCTATGCCAAATATCGTAATGAATTAAAGCAAACGTTCCTGCTTCACCACTTGCTAAAGCTTCTTGATCCAATTCGTCAGTTTCAAAAATACGAGATTCATAATTCTGTGTTCCAGGCAAGATTCCAGTCGGTCCTAATTCAGCTGGAGTGTCTTGTGGAAAATACATAATCATTGCCCACCAAGGATGGTGATTTCGCATCCGATTATATCCCCAGTAACTATCTTTATGCCAATCACCAGCTACATTTGATGCATTATAATGTCCATGCCTATGGGCATGAAGCAGATAATCTGGTCCAAGAACACTTGTAAGTGCTCCAGTAATGACTGGGTGTTCAAATACACTTTGGACCTCTCTAACTCTTGGTAAAAGATTATTACCAGGATTGCCTTCCTCCTCGTATACAGTTATTAACTGTTCATTCAACTTTTCATGAAATTCCTTAGAAAAATCTGTTTTTAAAATGAGATAACCATTTACAATAAATTCCCTCATTTGTTCATCCGTTAATAAAAGCGGTTCTTTTTCCATGACCATTTCCTCCTTTTATCGTTAGTTGGATCTTCCAGATTATTATAAAAGAGCGAAAATGCTAAAAACATAGACAAAATTCATTTATATTTGCACAAAACTAAGTTGTTTTCTATTGATTTTTTTTGAAAACATCAAATTAGACATGAGGGACCTAAATAAAAAAGAATCAGATACATTCCAATTATGGAAAGGACTTGATTCTTGAAAAGATGATAAAGCTTGTATATAAGTATCCAATTATTGATTAAA
>JBEQAC010000185.1:0-6733 GCA_041640535.1 Bacillaceae bacterium | reverse complement strand
AGATGGTTGAACCATGCTATCGACTTGCACCTCTGGTATAATGTATGTAACAACAGACTTCCCATTCACTGTATTATAAGGGTCCGTCACCTCTTTAGTTACACCATCTACTGTTACAAAATACGTATATTCATGCTCACCTTGCGGAAGGTCTTGGAAGGTATAAGATAAACGCTCTTCCTTCGTTTCCGGAGTCATTTTATATTTATTTCCTAAAATGTGAAGCTCCACTTTTTCAACTTTATGCATTTCATCATTCACATATAAAGCTTTATCACGGAAGAAGAAATGAGCATTTCCATTTTCAATAACAGGTGCGGTTACCTCTGGAACAGTAAAAAAGTCAGCTTGACCACTTGTCACCTGTACTTTTGTAATGGAATCAGATCTGTTCAGTGTAATATACCGGTCAGCATCTACATCCTTTGCTTCCCAATTCCCTTTCCGAACAATAAAACCAATCCGACTAGCTTCTTGTCCGACTGCAATTTTTGCAATTGCATTTCCATCTTTTATCTCCGTAAAATCAATTTGACCATCTTTGGATCCAGTTCCCCAAACCCAAAGGTTCCAACCATCGTAATCCCCATCAGGTCGCTCATAAGAAAAGCGAATATGACGGTCGCCAGTCAACCCTGTTTCGGCCGCTGCATGTAAAGGATAGCTTGGAAACATGGAAACTACTAATAATACGGATAATAAAATAGCCATGCTTCGGTGAAACCATTTCTTCTTCATAAAATACCCCTTTCGATTCTTTTTTGTAGTGAAAACGTTTGCGCAAATTCGCGCAATTGTTGCAATAGATTTGCACAACCAGCAAATGTAAGTACTTTTCTCGTCCATCCCCTGGTAAACACCCTTACCTAAAAATAACTAGAAATCATCCCTTTTTCCAATCTACCTGCTTCAAAAACAGGCAAGTTGCAGAACAATCTCTTATAAATTAGAAAAACAAGAAAATTGCGCAAGCGCTATCACACTACCTTTTTAACATACTATGAAAATTTTAAATAATCAATCTATTTTGCGAAGATAGGAAAAAAGTTTTATATACTGATAATGAGGATAGGGTAAATATCTTGATTTAATGAAAAAATACGATATCTTAACATTTTTACTCAAACTTCACTCTTTATATTGTATCTATTCATGAATACAGATTTTAACTCTTTTTGGTAGTTGTTTGTTTATTTCATTAGCTCTATCATGTAGGGAACTGGAGTAACTCCTGATATGATCCGCCTATCGATTGGTTTAGAATCGATTCATGATATTTTATGGGATTTGGATCAGGCGTTAAAATCTAGTCAAAAATAATAAAGCTAATCCCCGTAGAATCAATCATTTTACGGGGATTTTTTCTTAAATTAATAATCTAAAACCACCATCTGATGACACTCTAAATAAGGGATCTTATAATGGATTTCGCCACCATTTTGGATAAATTCTAGTTCTTGCATCTTTGGTGCAAGATAGACTTTTTCGATTTTCTTATCCACATTTTTCATTGTTTCCATCATATTTTCTGTTTCTAATCAACATCGATTCCAGCAATTAATCAATGATTTATTTTAGATATAAATGTTTCTATTTCTTCTCGAGTAGGAATCGAACTTTGTGCACCAGCTCGAGTTACTGTAAGAGCAGAGGCTGCCGCAGCAAATCTCAAACTTTCCATGATAGATGCCCCTTCTCCTCTTTTTACAATAAACGCCCCGATAAAAGTATCTCCAGCAGAGGTTGTATCTATCGCTTGAACCTTATGAGCTTGAACTGAATACTTAGTCCCTTCTTGATTCATATGGAAGCAACCTTTCTCACCTAAAGTAAGTAAGACTTCTTTCACTCCTTTTTCAAGAAGATGACGTGCTGCGGCTTCAATTTCTTGATCACTTGTAACACTTAAGCCTGTTATCACCTCAGCCTCTGTTTCATTAATGACAAGAATGTTTAGTTGTGCGAGGACATCATCCTCTACTTTAAACGTCGGGGCCGGATTAAGGCATACTTGAATACCCTTATTACGTGCAGTTTCAATCATGTAACGACCGACTGACCAGGGAATCTCATTTTGTAAAAGGACATAGTCGACATTTTCAAATAAAGATAGATGACGATCAACATCGTCTATACTGATTAATCCATTTGCACCAGCAGACAAAATGATGTTGTTTTCTCCTGTGGAATCTACCGTTATAAATGCTAGTCCAGAAGTTCCTTCTTTTTTTAGTATCGCTTCTGTTCTTACACCGTATCTTTGTAAACTTGTGATTAATTCATTAGCAAATGGATCTGTCCCTACAGCTCCCAGGATATGCACTTCACCACCAGCTAATGAAGCAGCAACCGCTTGATTAGCTCCCTTTCCACCAGGATGATAGTTCGTTCCTAGACCATGAATGGTTTCTCCTGGCAGTGGATGTTTATCCACCTGATTAACCACATCCATATTAATGCTTCCTACTACGAGTACTTTTGTCACTGTATTTCACCCTTTTCTATCTTCTTATTAATATATTACTTTTAATATACATGAAAGAAAGGAACAACCCTTTTTATCTATATTAAAAGAGTTATTCCTCTGTTATTCCTATTAAATACCTCGCACTTTAAATTTCTTATAATGAGTATGACTACCAT
The DNA here is from genome assembly GCA_041640535.1 of Bacillaceae bacterium. Taxonomy (GTDB): domain Bacteria; phylum Bacillota; class Bacilli; order Bacillales; family Bacillaceae_L; genus Litchfieldia. Next base: position 4,090 of record JBEQAC010000185.1, on the reverse strand, counting down.
CAAAATTACAGAATCCAATTTGACCATGTAAGTATGGTTGATCTTCATCTACATATTGAAGGATTGTCTGGCCATCTACTTCAACTTTATAGCGATTTTGTATAGCTTCAACTATGATTGTGTACCTTTGTTCAGAGTTCCAGTTAAAAGGAACTTCCTTTACCTTACGATATCCATTCTCATTTTTATAAAGTGCTAATTTGTTTTCTGGAGCTAATCCTACGGCATATGAGCGAATTCCTCCTTGGACACGGAATTGAATAAGATGACTTTCACCCACCTTAGGAATTACATCGGCTTCATATCGATAGTCCTTCCAATTGATGTCTCCAGTGTAACATTCAGCTGGTTCACCATAATAACTTCCACTTAATTCACCATCTTCTAATGTCCATAATCCACGTAAGTAAGTACATTGGCTAACTTCGATATGCAATTTATGCCACTCTTCTAAACGCTCATGAGCAAAGTCAATTTCATAACTAGGCTGACCTATAAAATCCATGTCACCAATATAAGCAATTAGGTTAAAGAAATATCCCTCTTCTGGAATAAACTCCACTCCAGCCTCTTGAATACAAACATTCTTTAATGCTGGAATATCATAACTAAGTTCAGCCCATTCCCCAGCCTTAAGGTCAATTTTTTCACCATAATAACGAATGTTTGCATTACGATCTTTGATATATAGACGGGCCTGAATCTTTTTAGTAATTGTGGTTGGGACCATAACTTTGGATGTCACTGTTTGACCCGGGTATAGTAATGGTGAAAAACTAGGATCATAGCGACTATCGTTAAAGTCCTCAGGACGATAATAGGTTTGATGAAAAGCTCTAAAACCATAACCCCCACGTGCTCGATCAAAAAGAACCTTTAAGACTCTATTTCCATTATTCGAAGCTTCTAACGAATTTTCGATATGGCCAGTAATCTGCCAATCCGCATCATGATCAAGACGGAAAGCATGGGTAGATCCAGGGTATTGGAAGTGAAAACGAGAGTGATTTCCATCAATAATATCTTTCCATTCCTCTGGTGCTTCTTCTCCTGCTATTTTATATCCTAAATTTGCAATATAAGATGCACACCACGGAATATCTAAGATATTGAGTGTACCAATTACACTCGAACAGCAAAGAAAATCGTTAATCGGCTTGCGCCATGAATCATCGATTCCCTCTAAGCCGTTACGCACTCCCATGATTGTCCCCACATTAGCAACGTTACAATCGGTATCCCACCCACACATGTTACACACATTGATAGCTTTTGAAAAATCACCTTCCGAATACAGTAATGATAAAATAATAACAGCGGAATTAGGGATAATGTGGCAAACCCCCGGATAACGATCATACCCGAAATTTTCATAAACATATTGGAAGCAATCACGCCAATTATCTGGATGCTCCTTATAAAAGTTAATTATAGCTTTAGTCATTCGTGTATATTCAGTTGAACTAGGAATCACTGAAAGACCCGCTTCAATGATTTTTTCAATATCCTTTTCTACAAATGCTTCAGCAATACAAGCAGCAATAAACATTCCTCCATATTTTCCGTCTCCATCATGAGAAACACTTGCGATTTTCTCTGCGTATTCAGCCGCTAATTTCGGTTGACCGGGAGCTATCAAGCCCCATACATCGATAAAGATTTGGCCACCAATTTGTTCTGCTACCGCTTTTCCATTCTGTTCAATAGATCCAGATTGGGGAGCCATAATCCCATTTTTTAAATTTAAGTAGGCCGTATGTTCTGTAGATTTCCCATATCCTCCCCACCAATAAAACCCATGTCCATCAGGCGCATAGTTTAGCCAGGTTAATCCCATTTGTTTAGCTGTAATCTCACTCGTATGGGTATAATCCTCTAGAGCCCTCAAAAAGAACATTGGACCATTTGTATCATCATCTGCCGCAAAATTCTTAAACTCATGTAAGTATCCTGTAATTTCACCAAAAGTTCGTTCTAACTGCTGATATGTCCACCCTTCAATATTTCCTCCATGACGTACTCCTATTACTTTTCCCAACCATCCTGCATAGACATGTTCAATATACTTTTCAGGTATATTACTCATTTTAGTCTCCTCTCTAGGTAACATTTGAATTAGGCATTAACCTCGGAATGCCTTATTTTTTTGAAAACTTGAAAACTCCTTTGGGCACATTCCGAAATCTTAATTGGCTGAAAACCATTTACCTCTGCATAAAGAGTATCGTTTAAAGGCGATATCCATTTTTCTGGTAGTGCTTGAGCTCCTAATTTTGCTCCTAAAATTGATCCTACTGTTGCACCATTACAATCGGTATCCCAACCGCCTAATACAGATGTTGTTATTGCCTTTTCATAATCATCTCCACCAAAAAGCAAGGATGCTACCACTAAGGCTGCATTATTGTTGGTGTGTACTGGATGATAGTGTTTGAAGGATTCCCAAATACGGTCTACAAGACGAATTTGATCTTTTTCATCCTTGGCAATTTCAATGGCTAACTTAATATCTGCAGCTAAGCGAGAATTCTTTGGAATTTCACCTAAACCAATCTCAATAATTTTTTCTATATTTTCCTCAACAAAGGCTGCCGAAATCATCGCAGCAACAAACATTTCTCCATAGATACCGTTCTTCACATGAGAGAAAGAAGCGTCATGATAAGCAAGTTCTGCAGCTAATTCCGGATTTCCAGCAGCAGCATAAGCGAATCCATCCGCACGTATTTGAGCACCAATCCATTCACGATAGGGGTTTAAATATGTTCTTACCCAATCCTTCTTCTCTTCCCAATCTTCAGGTCTTTGCCCATAACCCATATGGGATGTTACATGAGCAAAATTTAAGTATGCTTGTGTTTCGGCTGTACATACTTGACGATAGGTTAAATCTCTATGCCATAATTGGCCAATATCAAAAGAATCAAAATTCGTCCCTTTTTCTTCCGTCATCTTCAAGCCTAAAACTGTATAGCGGATGTCATCATCTGATTCCATGTATTGAATATTTTCTTTTAAGCTTTTTGGGCACCCAACAGATAACCCATATTGTTCTTCGGCTCGAGACTTTCCAGGTGTATAATCAGCGATAGGCCAAGCATCGGCACCTTCAAACCATAATTGAACATTTTTCCAACCCGTATTTCCATTTGAACCACCCATGAAATCTAAAGTCTCCAATGGCTTTCCTAAAGCACACCCCGCGCTTCTCCCTAGCCATGCACCGTAAAATTTATCCTGCCATTCCTCTTCAGTAAGGTCAGATTTAAGTGTACGTTGTCCACTTGGACGTTCTTTTCGAATCTCGGTTAATTCAGATGGCTCAGTGTAGGGGAAAGCCTCCTGAATTGGCAGAGACATCAATTCTTTATAAATTAGCATAAGCTCTTGCTCATTATTTCCTGCTTCCTTTACTTTTTCTGTAAATCCTTCAACCTGACATCCTTCTTCCCCTCTTTGTTTCACTTCTTCAAGCACTAAATTGTATAACGAATCCCATCCAGCCATCTACTTCTCCTCCTAAAATTTTGATTTATTCCTTTGATCCACTCATAGCAATTCCTTCTATAAAAAAACGTTGAGCAAAAATAAACAATAATACTACAGGAACAGAAATGATCAATGCTCCAGCCATCAACTGATTCCATTGAGTTGCATAAGTCCCTTGGAACGTTGCTAAACCTAAAGTCAATGTTTTTAATTCATCACTGTTTATATAGATTAAAGGAGCTAAAAAGTCATTCCATGTTGCCATAAAGGCAAAAATCGCGAGAGTGGTTAAAGCAGGTCTAGAAATCGGTAAAATAATATTCCAGTAAATTCTTGGATAACTGCACCCATCAATTTTTGCAGCTTCTTCTAACTCTTTTGGGATTGTCAAAAAGAACTGTCTTAATAAAAAAGTCCCAAAGGCACCATAGGCAAAAATAGCTGGTACAATTAGTGCATAATGTGTGTTTAACCATCCTAACTCCTTAATAATTTTAAACGTAGGAATCATGGTTACGTGATACGGAATCATCATAGTTCCTAGATAAATAAAGAACATAACATCTCTACCAGGGAATTTTAATCTAGCAAAAGCGTAAGC
>JBEQAC010000184.1:0-6759 GCA_041640535.1 Bacillaceae bacterium | reverse complement strand
ATAGAGGGGTACATACTCTTGGAACTAGAGCGACGGATGGATATGAGGGAGCCCGTGAGAAAGTGAAACGATTTATCAATGCTTCCTCTATTCAAGAGGTTATTTTTACTCGCGGAACAACAACCGCAATTAATATAATTGCTGCAAGTTATGGTAGAGATCAACTTGGTCCTGATGATGAGATTGTTATTTCTCATATGGAGCATCATGCAAATATCATTCCATGGCAGCAGGTAGCGAAACAAACAGGGGCAACCTTAAAATATATTCCTCTTACGGAAGATGGATCGATTTCAGTTCAAGATGCTGAAAATACGATAACTGAAAAGACAAAAATCGTTTCGATTATGATGGTTTCAAATGTCTTAGGTTCCATTAATCCTATTAAAGAAATTACAGAAATTGCACATCGCAATGGTGCTGTGATGGTTGTGGATGGTGCACAGGCTGCACCGCATATGAAAATTGATGTCCAACATTTGGATTGCGATTTCTTCGCTCTTTCTGGTCATAAAATGTGTGGACCAACTGGAATTGGTGTATTATATGGTAAAAAGAAATACCTAGAAATCATGGAACCTGTTGAAACAGGTGGAGAGATGATTGATTTTGTTGGTTTATATGAATCAAGCTGGAAGGAACTCCCTTGGAAGTTCGAAGCAGGGACACCAATTATCGCTGGAGCCATTGGTCTTGGGGCTGCCATTGATTTCTTAGAGGAAATTGGATTAGAAAACATTGAAGCACATGAACATGATTTAGCTAGCTACGCGATGGAGCGTATGCAAGAGATAAACGGAGTAACCATTTACGGTCCGAAAAAACGAGCTGGCCTTGTTACGTTTAACATTGAAGATGTTCATCCACATGATGTAGCAACAGTACTTGATGCGGAAGGAATTGCCGTTCGTGCAGGACACCATTGTGCTCAACCGCTTATGAAGTGGTTGCAGGTTTCAGCAACAGCTCGTGCAAGTTTTTACCTTTATAATACAAAGGATGAAATCGATAAGCTAGTTGAAGGACTCAACAAAACAAAGGAGTATTTCAGCGATGTCGGCATTTAATAATACCAACCTCGATACATTGTATCGTCAAGTGATTATGGATCATTATAAAAATCCACGAAACCGTGGTGTCTTAGAGGATGAAACCTTAACGATTGATATGAATAATCCTACATGTGGGGATCGGATTCGTTTAACCTTAAAGGTGGAGGATGGAAAAGTTCTTGATGCAAAGTTTGAAGGTGAAGGCTGTTCCATCTCCATGTCGTCTGCTTCCATGATGACTCAAGCAATAAAGGGTCAATCGATTGAGATTTCGCTCAAACTATCTAAAATCTTTTCGGACATGATTCAGGGGAAAGAATATGATGATAGTATAGATTTGGGAGATATTGAAGCACTTCAAGGTGTATCTAAGTTTCCCGCCCGTATTAAATGTGCAACATTAGCGTGGAAAGCGATGGAAAAAGGTTTAGATAGTCAACAATAATAAGAGTTAGGCAGGAAGCGTGTGATGTCTCATTCCTGTCAATGGCTCTTGAATGGAGGGAAAAAAATGGCAAAGAAAATGCCTGAAATCGGCGATTATAAATATGGGTTTGCTGACAAAGATGTGTCGATTTTCCGTTCGGAACGTGGCTTAACAAAAGAAATTGTAGAGCAAATATCAAAAATGAAAGAAGAACCTCAATGGATGCTTGATTTCCGTTTGAAATCATTAGAGCATTTTTACAATATGCCAATGCCACAATGGGGTGGAGATTTACAAAGCTTAAACTTTGATGAAATTACGTATTATGTAAAGCCATCAGAGAAATCTCAAAAATCATGGGATGAGGTCCCAGAAGAAATCAAAGCAACCTTCGATAAACTTGGAATTCCTGAAGCAGAACAAAAATACCTTGCAGGTGTTTCTGCTCAGTATGAGTCTGAAGTAGTTTATCACAATATGAAAGAAGATCTTGAAGAACTAGGAATTGTTTTCAAGGATACAGATACAGCGTTAAAGGAAAATGAAGAAATCTTCCGTAAACACTGGGGGACTGTTATCCCACCAACAGATAATAAGTTTTCTGCATTGAACTCTGCTGTTTGGTCTGGAGGATCTTTTATCTACGTTCCACCAGGAGTGAAGGTAGATACACCATTACAAGCATATTTCCGTATCAACTCTGAAAACATGGGTCAATTTGAACGTACGTTAATCATTGTTGATGAGGGTGCACATGTTCATTATGTTGAGGGCTGTACGGCTCCAGTTTATACGACAAATTCTCTTCACAGTGCGGTTGTTGAGATTGCGATTAAAAAAGGTGCATATTGCCGTTATACAACTATTCAAAACTGGGCAAACAACGTATTTAACCTTGTTACAAAACGTGCAGTTTGTGAAGAAAACGCAACGATGGAATGGATTGATGGGAACATCGGTTCTAAATTAACGATGAAATACCCAGCGGTTATTTTAAAAGGTGAAGGTGCTCGTGGAATGACGCTTTCAATTGCGATTGCTGGTAAAGGTCAGCACCAAGATGCTGGTGCAAAAATGATTCACCTTGCACCAAACACATCTTCGACCATTGTATCGAAATCAATTTCTAAGCACGGCGGAAAAGTAACATACCGTGGTATTGTTCACTTTGGCCGTAAAGCAGATGGTGCTCGTGCAAATATTGAATGTGATACATTAATTATGGATAATCAATCAACTTCAGATACGATTCCTTACAATGAAATCTTTAATGACAACATTTCATTAGAGCATGAAGCGAAAGTATCAAAGGTTTCTGAGGAGCAATTATTCTATTTAATGAGCCGTGGTATTTCTGAGCAAGAAGCAACAGAAATGATTGTAATGGGCTTCATTGAACCATTTACAAAAGAGCTTCCAATGGAATATGCCGTTGAAATGAACCGCCTGATCAAGTTCGAAATGGAAGGTTCAATCGGATAATAAATAATGTACTAAAAGCTCGTTTGGGACCCCTCTCAAACGAGCTTTTTTATAAACCGGGACAAAAGTGATCCCACTTGTGGTGCCAGGCACCTAAAGTGGGACAAAAACGGTCCCGTCCGTGGTGGCAGTCACCAAATAGTTTGGAGGGATTTTGATGATCTATGTTGGGCTAACGGGTTGGGGAGATCATGATAGCTTGTATAGTGCAGGGGTGGGGTCTGGTGGAAAGCTTCAGGAATATGCAAGTCATTTTCCAACCGTGGAAGTGGACTCTTCATTTTATGCGATTCAGCCCAAACGAAATGTGGAAAGATGGGTGAAGAATACACCAGATATGTTCCGTTTTGTTGTAAAAGCGTATCAGGGAATGACCGGGCATAGTCGAGGTGAGATTCCATTTGAATCAAGAGATGACATGTTTACGGCTTTTAAACAATCACTCGAACCATACCAAGAAGCCAACAAGTTAGCCATGGTTTTATTTCAATTTCCGCCATGGTTTGATTGTAAGCGTGAAAATGTAGATTACATTCGGTGGTGCCGATTGCAAATGGGAGATATACCTGTCGCATTAGAATTCCGTCATCAATCCTGGTTCTCGCCTCAATATGCTGATAAGACATTAAGCTTTATGGAAAAAGAGAATTGGATTCATAGTATATGTGATGAGCCACAGGCAGGAGAAGGCTCGATTCCTACAATTCTCCATCCTACATCGAAAGAGGATACATTAGTACGTTTTCACGGTCGTAATTATCATGGCTGGACAAGACCCAATGAAGGGAACTGGCGCGAAGTTCGATATTTATATCGATATAATCAACAAGAATTAGAGGAATGGGTCCAACACATAAACAATTTGAACCTAAAATCAAAGAACCTGTATGTATTATTTAACAATAATTCCGGTGGAGATGCAGCAGATAATGCAAAAGAATTTATTAGCTTGCTCGCTATTGAATACCATGGTTTAGCTCCTAGGCAATTAGACTTCTTTAACTAAATTTTTACTAATCAAATCTTAATTTAATATGCAAAAAACAGTAAAATTTTTCCCTCCGGATTTTACCTTTGACAACCAACTCGTTAACAATGCTATGATACTTATGAGGAACAATTAAGACTTGGTATTAATAGAGAGTTTACATAAGACATCGTTTGAATTCGGTAAAGAAAGGTGAAGGGATCAGCATGAATCTTACTATTCGTGATATAGCAAAATTAGCGGGAGTTTCACCAGCTACAGTTTCTAAAACTATTAATAACTATAGTGGAGTAAATGAGGAAACTAGAAGGAAAGTACAAAGTATAATAGAAGAAACTGGATATCAGCCAACTTTTTCTGCTAAGGCATTAGCGACAAAGAAATCAAACTTAATTGGTTTAGTTTATGCTGGAAAAATAAACGTTGATATTCATCATCCTTTCTTTAACCAGGTTATCGCATCATTTAATAAAGAAATTGGTCGATTAGGTTATGATCTATTAACTTTTTCAAACGAGACATTTAAAGCAAATCAATCAAGTTATATTGCACGTTGTAGACATTTTCAAATTGATGGATGTCTCATTATTGCGGGTGAGGAACTTGAAGATTCCATTAAAATGCTTGACCAGAGTGATATCCCCTGCGTAGGAATTGATTTGAAGTTAGAGGGTCAAAATTCATCCTTTGTGATGACAGATAATCATAAAATAAGTTCAGAAGTAGTTGAGCATTTTTATAAACATTCTATTAAAGATATTGCTTATATCGGTGGGAAACCAGATAATGCAGTTGCTAGCATCCGGACGGAAGGTTTTTTTACGGCGATGAAGAAGTTCGGCTTATCTATTAAGGATAAATGGGTTCAGTATGGAACATTTTTTGAAGACAGTGGCTATGAGGCTATGAAGCGGATACTTGAACAAAAGCCTTATCCGGAAGCGGTTTTTGTCGCATCTGATTTAATGGCTCTTGGAGCTATAAGAGCATGTAAAGAGCATGGATTACAGGTGCCTCAAGATATCAGAATTGTAGGTTGTGATGATATTGAAGCGTGCAGATACAGCAGTCCTCAACTAACAACAGTGAAACAGGATAAAATCATGCTTGGAAAATTAGCTGCACGTATGCTAAATGATATAGTAAATGCGAATCATTCTATCAGTCCAGTGCTAATCGATCCAACATTAATCATTAGACAGTCATGTGGTTTGACAAGATAATTCTTTTAGCATCCATAAAAAAATTATATACGAAATTCTATTAAAAAAGAGCCTCTTAAATTAGTGGATGTAGTGTCATAATGTTACATTACACTTTATAATAAGAAGAAGGTTCTTTTTTGTAATTATTTTTTAACGCTGATTTTTAGGAGACAACGAAATGCTTTGGATATTGTTAATTTTAATAGGAATTGCTGCTGGTACAATTGGTGGACTTGTGGGTGTTGGTGGAGGAATTATTACTGTGCCTGTTCTACTTTATTTAAGTGATATCCTTCCGGAAATGAATGACATCACCCCTCAAGTGGCGGTAGGTACCTCATTACTTGTCATCGTATTTACCGGGCTTTCATCAACGCTTGCATACGTGAAACTTAAAACAGTAGATTATAGAAGTGGTTTCATCTTTTTTATTGGTAGCGGTCCAGGTGGAGTGGTTGGAGCAATATTAAATAAATCATTAAATGCTTCTGCATTCCTTGTATACTTTGGATTGTTTATGATTTTTATTTCCTTGATCTTAATGTTAAGAGGAAAAATAAAGCCAATGAAGTATAAGCAAGGGAAATTTGGTATAGAAAAAATCTATCAAGAAAAAGATGGTACTGAACATAGCTATGGTTATAATCCGATCCTAGCAATCCTTGTATCTTTTATCGTTGGATTAACTGGAGGGTTATTTGGTGTTGGAGGTGGTGCACTAATGGTACCCGCCATGCTGTTGCTGTTTTCATTTCCACCTCATATCGCAGTTGCTACATCGATGTTAATGATCTTTCTTTCATCATTAACAAGCTCAATTGCTCATATCAGTTTGAATAATATAGACTGGGTTCTGGCCCTTCTTCTTATCCCTGGAGCGTGGATTGGCGGAAAACTTGGTGCTTATATAAATTCCAAGCTACAAAGTAGTACAATCGTGATTTGTTTAAGATTCACTTTAATTATAATAGGAATTAGGCTTATCTATCAGGGATTGTCATAGATCGTTAAGAATAACCTATCAAGGAGCTGGCTTATTTTGATAGAAACATTACATATATATCATACAAATGATCTTCATAGCCACTTTGAGGAATGGCCAAAGATTGTAAAATACATAGAGCAAAAAAGAGAACTTCATGATAAAGAAAAGGAAGATATGTTTCTCTTTGATATAGGTGATCATGTGGATCGATTTCATCCGATTTCAGAGGCATCTCTTGGTCAGCTAAATGTTGAGATGCTTAATCGGTTGAAATACGATTCTGTCACAATCGGAAACAATGAGGGAATAACTTTACCATTTGAAGCCTTAGACCGTTTATATGAACATGCTAAATTTGATGTACTTGCAGCTAATTTATATACAAAAGATCACGTTTTGCCTACATGGGTGAAGCCTTATAAAATTTATACGACTTCATCAGGAACAAAAATAGGTGTCCTTGGTATTACTGTATTTTATAAGCTATTTTATGAATTACTAGGTTGGGAAATCAAAGACCCATTCGAGATCACAAAGGAACTTATTCTAGAACTTAAAGAAAAGACGGATGTTACGATTGTGCTTTCCCATTTAGGGATAAACGATGATGAAATGCTTGC
>JBEQAC010000183.1:0-6764 GCA_041640535.1 Bacillaceae bacterium | reverse complement strand
TAAGACAATTCCAATCGTAGTTAGAATTGAAATAGCCGCAATACCAAGAAGTACTTTTGGCATTACCATTTCTGAGACCCTTGTCACGTTCATGGTATTTTTATTCTTCTTGATCAATTCTCTTACACTAACGGTTTTTTCCATTAATGGAATACCCCTTTCCATCCATCTCTATCTATCTATAATATGGTTAAAGTAAATGCTAAAAAGATGAGATTCCATGCGTCCTCATCTCTATAGGATTGACTGCCCTCAGATGGTGCCAGGCACCCAAAGTGGGACAAAACCGTTCCCACCTGCGGTGCCTGGCACCGGAAGCGGGACGCTTTTTGTCCCTTCGCTGTTTATTTTAAGCCTTCTAAATATTGTACTGATTCATTGATTTCTGCTTCTGCTAGTGGTGCGAAACCAGTAGCTGCAGCAGTCTCAGCTGCGTTTTTCATTGTATAGATTGCAAAGTCTAATACTTGTGGATTTTGTTTCGCGTTTCCTTCGTTAAGGTACGTAAATACAGGACGAGTGAATGCTGCATAAGCTCCATCTTCTTTAATTGTTTCAAGGGATGGCTCAACCGGACCGTTACCAAAGTCAACGTTGACTGCTGTTAATTTATCTTGGTTATTAACATAGTATCCAAATCCAAAGAATCCAATTGCGTTTTTATCTTTTGAAACTAGATCTACTAGTGTAGAGTATTCTTGCTGTAAGTTTACACTTTCAACTAAATCTTGCTCTTCTAGGATTTTTTCAAAGAAGAATTCATACGTACCATGGTTTTCGTTTGGACCATACGTTGTGATTGGCTCATTTGGGAAATCAGGGCGAACGTCAGACCAGTTCTTTTTACCAGCACTTGCAAGGAAAATGTCAATAACTTCTTGCTCAGTTAATTCTGTTGCCCAGTCATTTTCTTTATTAATAACGATTGTAATACCGTCTAATGCTACTTTTAATTCTTTTACTTCTAATCCAAGCTCTTCAGCTGTTGCTTTTTCTTCATCTTTGATTTGACGAGAAGCGTTATTGAAGTCTGTTCCATTTTCAACTAAGAATTTTTTAAATCCAGCACTTGTTCCTGCACGACTTACTTCAACAGATACATTTTCTTGCTCATTTATCATATAATCTTCTGCTGCTTTTGCCATGAATGGATATACTGTTCCAGAACCATCAACTACAACACTACCTTCTAATTCAGCCGCTGCTTCATTACCTTCAGTTTGTTCAGAACCTGTTTGACCGTCTGTATCAGTTGTTTCATTTCCAGTTCCACATGCTACTGCGAATACAACTAATGCTGCCATTACTAGTAATAATAATAGGCTTTTTACGTTTTTCATTTCTTGTTTCCCCCTAAAGGTTTTTGTATATTTTGTCCTACAAGAGTAATAATAAACGCTAAACATTAACGACGTTTTAATCAATTGTAAAGGTTTTGTAAATTTACGAAGAAACCTGCAGAATTTTGTAGATTCATGGGAATGCTGTTATTCTACCCCTTTATACACAGGATATTATCAAAGAAAAAAGCTAGCTCTAATGAGGGTTCCCCTTATCAGGAGCTAGCTTTTTTCTATTGATTAAATCTAGAATCCTCTGCTTCTTCTTGATACGGTAATTTGGCTGTTTCCTTTTTTCTATCTTTGTTTTTCAAATCAAAATAGACATCTAAAATGTCTTCCCCAATTAAATTATTAATAGGATAATTACTTTTCTCTTGGTAGGCCCATGGCACAACAACGGCAAAAGCCACTTCCGGTTGATCGTGTGGGGCATAGCCTACTAATGTTAAATTCCACGATGATGTAGAAAATTTTGTTTCACTATTATAATAAACGGATTGGGCCGTTCCAGTTTTCCCGGCAGGTTTATATGTTTTCTTTCCAAAGTGGTCATAAGCGGTACCTAATGGAGCTTGCATCACCTGTCTAAACCCTTCCTGAACCTGAGCGATTTGGTCTTGACTCATATCGATTCGATTTAAGACATGAGGCTCAAAAGGCTCAATAATAGGTCCAATCTCACTTTGTTCCATTGTAGCCTGCCGAATTTCCTTTACAATCTTTGGTTGCATTCGAAATCCACCATTTGCGATGGTCGATACATACTGTGCCATCTGTAGGGGCGTATATGTATCATACTGACCGATCGTTAAATCAAGTAAATGACCAGGCTTCTCAGAAGTTCCTTTAAGTCCACTTGTTTCTCCTGGAAGGTCAATTCCTGTAGGTACACCGAGCCCAAATTGGCTAAAATACTGTCGTATTGTTGGAAATGCCTCATCACTAATTGGGAGTGTTTGGTGTGGACGGTAGACAGCACCTGCAATCGCAATCGCAATTTTAAACATATACACATTCGAAGAACGCTTTAGTGCTGTTATATCACTAATATTCCCCATCCCGGTTATGGTCCAAGATTTTTTAGGTGGAGTATCTTTAATATATAATGTTTCATCTTTCAATACTGAGTACGGCTTAATGACCCCTGTTTGATATCCTGTTAAAACGGTTGCTCCTTTCACAGAGGACCCCATTTCATACGCAGTGTTCATTGCTCCGAGCGCAAAGTCTTCAAATTCTACTTTCCCTTTGTTTTTTACATACCGCTTTCCAGCCATGGTTAAGACTTCACCTGTCATAGGATTCATCATGACGACAAAAGCACGATCAAGGTATGGATGATCGGGTAAGCTCTTGGCCGTTTTTAAATGCTTTTCAATCACTGCTTCAACTGCTTGTTGAAGATCCATATCAATCGTTAAGATTAAATCACTTCCACGTGCCCCCTGTGAGATAACCTTTGTATCAATTAACTCTTTTCCCTGTGTAATATTTTCAACCTTCGCCTTCTGACCACTTAACACATCTTCGTATTCCGCTTCTAAATAGCTCTTTCCAACTCGATCGTTTCGGTTATAACCCCTAGCAAGGTAATACTCTAACTTTTCTCTTGGAAGACCTTCATCTGATGTCGTTGTTTTCCCTAATATTGAGCGTAATGTGTGTTCATAATTATATTTTCTCTCCCAATCGACCGTCGTATCAATCCCAGGTAAATCTTCTAAGTGCTCACTTACAATCGCATATTCCTCGGGTGTCACGTTATGATTTTTTATTACTTGTGGTGTCAGAATATAGGCTTTATTTAACTCACGATAAATCGCCGCAACTTCTTCCTCTTCCTTCGTTATCGTTTTCAATTCGTTTTCAGTCACCCGCTCAAGCTGAAGCTGATATTGCTCAGAGGGTGTTAACTCTAAATCTTCTTTTGCCAACTTTGCCCTTGCTTCTTCAGGGTGTGTTAAAATCCAATAATCTTTTCTATCTCTCTCTGTTAGTTTATCAATGTCAAACGTGATTAATTGTCCTAGCTTCTTCGCAACACCTAATACTTCTTGTTGTTTCGTCCCTTTTGTCCTTGTGTAAGTTATCGCTTGAAGTAAATTATTATCAACAATAATCCGATCATATCGGTCATATATTTTCCCACGAGGAACTGGGGTATTGACTGTTTTATTCTCTGTCCTTTTTATTTCCTCCAGATATTTTTCACCATGGGCTATCTGGACTACCCCAAGTCTTAATATTAGAATCGAAAACATCATAAATACAATGAAAAATAGCATATTTAAACGAATAGGAACATGAGACTTTTTCTTTTTCTTTTTCTTCACATTACCATTTTGCATCCTATCGCAACCTTTAGCATTTTATCGTAGAAAAAGACACCTTGGGATAGGTGTCCCTTTTAACATAAGCTCTTTTCGTAAAGTTTATTGATATTTAACGAAGGTATGTTGATTTGCACTCCAGGTGTGTGCTTTCCGCGGGGCAGGTGATGAGCCTCCTCGTGCCTGCGGGGTCTCATCCATCCTGCAGATCCCGCAGGAGTCACACACCTTCCGTTCCAATCATGTGAGCCCTAACTAATTCGTTTTAAAAACAACAATCTTTTAGAAAACATCCTAACAGAAAGATTAAGCCGTAGAGCCTCCATCACCTTCAATAAGCTTTGTTTTAGATAGTGATTTTGATCGTACAGCATCTGTATCTGTTTCATCCAAATTAATTTTACGAATAAAGAAGTAAATGACTGAATGCCCAGCTCCTACGATGGCCAATAAGACAGGCATACTTTTTGCTTCATCAAAGAAGTATACAGCAGCTAGAAAGCCAAGAATGGAAACAATTCTCCCTAAGTTCAAAAAGATCTCTCTTACGACGATATACTCAATTCTCATTTTTGCAATATTCCATGCCTTTCCAATCACATCGTAGGTAAGCGATACATATGGAACAAGCAGAAATGGATAACCAATGGCGATCACAACCGCATAAATGATCAGACGAGTATAAGTGACATCAAACAATATCAAGAAAATGGCCGCATAGACTAAAAGTCCACCGAGAAGAATTGACTTTTTTCGAAAATGCTTCTTTATCACTCTTGAAGCCACATAATAGGCCAAAAATGAAACAGCAGAATTGATAAGACCAAATTTCCCAAGTGCTAGCTCACTGCCTGTCTCAATGAAGACAAATACGGTAATGACGAATGCAAAGGTTCCTTCACGTAATCCCTGGAAGAAATGCGCGTTCGTTATCATTTTCCAATTTTTGTTATTCTTTCGTTCTTGAACGATTCGCTTAAAAAGAAAATCTCCCTCTGCATTTCTTCTTTTTAGAAAAAAACTCAAGACAACTGCACCAGCAAATAGTGCAAGAGAGATTCCAAAAATCACTGTATATCCAGTAAATGCGGCCATCGAGTGAATGATAAAACCGGCTAGAATCGGTCCAACCATCCCCGCAAATGATGATAGAATCCCTAAAAACCCATTAAAAAAATCGCGAGTATCAGGCTCCGTGATTTCAAATGTTAATACATTAAAGGCCAACCAATAAAAGCCATAGCCAACCCCTAACACTCCACCGAGTAAGGCTAAATAATTCGAGGCATTTTCTCCGATAAAGAGAACCGTGATAAAAAAGATTGCAAGTGATGTCACACCAAGCCTAAGCACTAAGACTCGATCAATCTTCTTTGCCATCCTGCCAGCCAAAATAAACGTAATGGGCTGCATGACAACAATCGCTAAATTAAATATACCCAAATCGAAAAACTTTCCAGATTGTTTCCATAAATAAACATTGACGAACGTATTTGACAAAGCAATACTTAATGAATATAGTCCGCCTATAATTAGAAGAAGTACTAAATCCTTCTTTACTTCTACATTCCCTATTACTTTTTTAAAAAACATTTGCAGACTCCCCTTTTTTATCTACTAAGTAGTCTGTCATAAAGGGGATAGAGATATGCAAATAAAGTCAATTAAGATTTACATAATATTTACAGTGAATTTTTACAAAAAAAAATCAGAGAAGGCACTATGCCTCTCTGATTTTTGATTTTGCTTTAATTATTTAGCAGCACTATAACGGCTTGCTACTTCATCCCAGTTAACAACATTAAAGAATGCAGCAACATAATCAGGACGACGATTTTGGTAGTTTAAGTAGTAAGCATGCTCCCAAACATCTACTCCAAGAATTGGTGTTTTTCCTTCCATTAATGGAGAATCTTGGTTTGGTGTGCTCGTTACTTCTAATTCACCATTGTTTACAGCAAGCCATGCCCAACCTGAACCAAAGCGAGTTGCAGCTGCTTTTGCGAATTCTTCTTTAAATGCAGCAAAGCTACCAAACTTGCTATTAATTGCGTCAGCTAGCTCACCAGTTGGCTCACCGCCTCCGTTTGGAGAAAGGATTGTCCAGAATAAACTGTGGTTAGCATGACCACCAGCATTGTTACGTACAGCAGTACGAACATTTTCAGGAACAGCATCTAAGTTTGAAATTAGTTCTTCAACGCTTTGATTTAATAGCTCGCTACCTTCTAATGCAGCGTTCACATTCGTGATGTACGTATTGTGATGCTTTGTGTGGTGAATGTTCATTGTTTCCTTGTCAATGTGTGGTTCTAATGCATCGTAAGCATAAGGTAATTGTGGTAATTCGTAAGCCATGAAAAATCTCCTCCTCAAATATGTATGCAATTTAGAACTTGATAAAACATTTTAAACACAAATGTTTCATAAGTCCGTCAAAACAAGATTACCAAATTTAACATAAACTTTCAATTATTAAGTATTCCTGTTTTTTCTAACATAACTAAAATATCCTTTGTCGTATTTTATTATTCATAAGAAACAGAAAAACACTATAAAACTGCAAAAAGGAAATATCCAATCATGAACAACTGAATGATTGCTTTTGAAAATGCCCCGCTAAAAAAACCAATAAGCGAACCTATCCCAATTTTCGTGGCTGTTTTTACATCTTTTTTATGGACAAGAAGTTCGGCTATTACTGCACCAAGAAATGGACCAATCAATATTCCAAAACCTGGAATGATGAAAGGGCCAATAATCAATCCAATCGTACTTCCCCAAACGCCAGCCTTACTCCCACCAAATTTTTTTACCCCGAATAAATTTGCCACATAATCCGCTGTGAGTAATAATAAAAAGAACATGCCTTGGATCATCCAAAACCAGATCGATAGCTGATCAAATCCGTATATAACCCCATAAACAATAAATCCAGCAGCTAAAAATAACACACTCGGAATAATTGGATAAACTAATCCAATAAAAGAAATCAAAAACAGGACAGAAATGATAATCCAATATATAATATCCATTTGTAACTCCTTTTTATAAATGTAAAAAATGCAAAGGCATCACCCTTTGCATTTCT
>JBEQAC010000182.1:0-6789 GCA_041640535.1 Bacillaceae bacterium | reverse complement strand
TTGCCTCCGGCTTCCTTCAGATTCCACCTCACGGGGGACACCCTTGCCATTGGCTAACAGTTCCTACTGCCAAGCCTGTAGTGGACTTTCACCACCAAGTTATAGCCCATGCCGGGCGCACACAAATAGAAAAATATGGTTAATAAACCACATTTTAACTATAAATGAGGTAGATAGAAAAATAAAGGAATTCTCTGAACAAATTATTTATATATTTTATTACAAGAAACTTACAAGAAACATAAATTCGAGAACATGAAAGAATGGAGGTGTCGAAATTAAACAGAACCAACCTTTTTCATATACCAAAATTTTTGTAATTGGCAGTGGATTTTTTGCATTAACCTTGATTTGGTCATTTTATAATGCCTATATGCCTCTTTTACTTGGTGATTATATTCAAAGTAAAGCCATTCGAGGGGCTATTATGGGGTTAGACAATCTCCTTGCTGTACTATTGATTCCTTTTATTGGAGCAATGTCTGATCGAACGGATACTCGAATTGGAAACAGACTACCTTTTATTGTAGTTGGAATGCCAATTGCTGCTCTTTTCTTTATGCTAATCCCATTTGGTGCAGGAATTAATTTTTGGGCACTTATTATTGTGGATATCATCTTTTTAATTGCCATGACGATCTTTAGAGCTCCTGTTATCGCTTTAATGCCTGATCATACTCCAACCGCAAAACGTTCGACGGCAAATGGAATTATCAATTTTATGGGTGGGGTCGGTGCAATTGTCGCCTTATTTGGTTTATCGATTTTATATGGAATAGATCGAGCCTTTCCTTTTATCGTAGCGGGGCTTCTTTTGCTTATTACGTTTATCCTTCTGTTCTTAACAATTGATCGAAATCCCCCTTACGTTGAAAAAATAAAAGAATCCTCAGATGAAATCCAAGCATCAAATTCTCTATTTGAGGGCTTAAAGCTTCTAAGAAAACCACAGTTTAGAGGGCATCTTTATATTTTAGTTGCGATTTTTCTTTATTTTTTTGGATATGCTGGAGTAGAATCCCAATTTACAGTATATGCCGTTGAATATTTAAAATTTGAGGAAAGTACTGCTGGATTTACGCTAGGTTTTTTCAGTTTAGCTTTTCTCCTTTTTGCCATTCCAGCAGGACTTTTGGGAAGTAAATGGGGAAAAACCCGTACCATGCTAACGGGATTAATTTTGCAACCTCTCATCTTTATTAGTATACCGGTCATTTCTTTATTCTCTAATATTAACCAACTCCTTTATATCCAAATCATTCTATTTATAGGTGGGGTTGCTTGGGCATTTATTAACGTTCAAGCTTATCCTTTAGTCGCGGATTTAGGAGGAAAAAATAGAATCGGTTTTTTCACAGGATTATATTATCTATTTTCGATGGCATCCGCAATTGTTGCACCAGGATTTTTGGGACTATTCATGGATCTATTTACTCCCCCGGCACTATTTTACTGCGCAGCCACCAGCTTTTTGGTAGCCTTCTACTTCCTTAAGAAAGGAAGCGAGATCGTCCAAAATCATCAAAATTCCTTCCATGAAAAGGGGCAGTTGTAATAAGTTCTGGTATAATTATCTTATTAAAATAAGAAAAGAAAGGGGTTTATCACGATGGATTTGGGTTTAAGAGGAAAAGTAGCAATAATTACAGGAGGTAGTAAAGGAATCGGGCTTGAAACCGCTATACATTTAGGGTATGAAGGAGCAAAAGTTGCCATTGTGGCACGAAATGAAGATCATTTACTAAAGGCTGCAGCATATATAAAAGAAAAAACAGGTACGGAGGTTTTACCTATTCAGGCAGATGTAACAAAGGAAGAAGATTGTAAACATGCCGTAGAAAAAACCGCTGAACACTTTGGGAGATTAGATATTATCATTAATAATGCTGGTACTGCTAATGCTAAACCATTTGAAGAAGTGGAAACTTCTTTATGGGAAGAGGATTTAGATTTAAAGTTATTTGGAACGATTCACTGCTCACGTTACGCACTTCCACATTTAAGGAAAGTTGGTGGAGGGTCCATTGTTAACATCACAACGTCATCAGCAAAAACACCTCCCGCTTCTGGATTACCAACCAATGTAAGCCGTGCAGCAGGATTAGCTCTAACAAAAGCAATGAGTAAGGATCTTGCATCTGACCATATTAGAGTGAATACAGTTTGTATAGGTTTAATTCGAAGTGATCAAATAGAAAAAATATGGAAAAAGGTAGCTCCTGAAAAAACATGGGAAGAGTTTTCAACTGATCCTAGCCACCAAATTCCGTTAGGTCGTATCGGCCATACGGAAGAGGCTGCAAGAGTAATTACGTTCCTTGCATCGGAAGCTGCTTCTTATGTAACTGGCACATCAGTTAATATTGATGGTGGAAAAGGTGCCGCACTTTAATACATAGCGAAACTTCTAAAATATTTAATGGTGATATTACCTTTACCTGTAATATCACCATTTTTTCTTTTAAATTTCCAGAGCTTTAGAAGAGAGAAAAATACCTAAAAGTGGTAAAATAGATTAGTAGAATAATCTACTATCACGATGATCTTTCCATAAAAGCAACAAAAGCTTCATTAAACTTTTTGTAATTAAATTTTATCTAAAAAGGAGCTATTTATTATGAAATACCGTCGTTTGGGAAATACCGGTCTAAAAGTTAGTGAAATCAGTCTTGGAAGCTGGCTAACCTATGGTGGTTATGTAGAAGAACAAAACGCCACTGCCTCCATCGACAAAGCTTATGAACTCGGGATTAATTTTTTTGATACCGCTAATGTTTATATGCGTGGGGAATCAGAGCAAGTTGTAGGTAAAGCTTTAAGTAAATATGATCGAAGTTCTTATGTATTAGCAACAAAAGTTTTTGGAAAAATGGGCGATGGTCCAAATGATGCAGGTCTTTCTCGAAAGCATATTATGGAACAATGTCATGCAAGCTTAAAACGACTTGGCACAGATTATATTGATATCTATTATTGTCACCGCTTTCACCAAGAAACACCACTTGAAGAAACTTTACGAGCTCTCGATGACCTTGTCCGTCAGGGTAAAGTTCTTTATGTTGGAGTGAGTGAATGGACAGCCGAGCAAATGACAGAAGCCATTCATCTTGCCGATAAGAAACTTCTTGATCGTATTGTTGTAAATCAACCAAACTATAGTATGCTTCATCGTTATATTGAAAAAGAAATTATCCCTGTAAGCGAAAAACATGGAATTGGCCAAGTTGTCTTCTCTCCTTTAGCACAAGGTCTTCTTACAGGAAAATATAAAAAAGGTGAGGCAGTCCCTGCGGGTAGCCGTGCTTCTCAAAAAGATTTAGGGAATTTATATGGAGTACTAAATGACAAGAACTTGGATATCGTAGAAAATCTCAAGCATATAGCTGAAAATGAAAATCTATCATTATCTCAACTAGCAATTGCTTGGATACTAAGACAACCAAATGTTGCCAGTGCCCTTGTTGGAGCAAGTCGACCTGAACAGCTTGAAGAAAATGTAATCGCATCAGGAGTTGTATTAAGTGACGATACACTTCAGCAAATTGAAGAGATTTTATCTGTATAATTAAATAGAAAGATCTTTTTCTACTGATTGTATTAGACATTTTATCTCTCTACTTAAAAGTCTGATTAGAGATAAAGGGATAGGCTATAAGCTCTATCCCTTTTATCCTCTATGTAATTTATTTAACTTGGACCTTTCTCATTAGTACTCTCATTGCTGCATACTCTCTTGTAAAAGCAATGATATTTCTATAACCTGAACCTTACGTAATTGTTCTCCAAGAGGGCTATCTTCTCCTCCACTTATAGTCACTTCCTCTATTTCGTCTATAAACCTAAGAGGATCCCATTGATTCCACTCTTTTATTTTAGGATATATCTTTAATCCTTGTTCGTATAACTCCTTATACACTGGAGAACGACCGACCATTCTGAACCAATACTTTGCATTACTGAAATCCCCTTCTCTACGGTGCATGATTCCATGCCAATAGCTACCGATGGGTTCTGGTATATCTTGTGAAATAGTATGAGAAGCATAGAGGTCATCATTCCAAAGAAGCAAACCCGAACGAGTTGCTTGTGCTGCAAGTAGTGATGAGTTTTCCTTTCCTGTTAATTCTTCAATTGACAACTGCATGATCTTTTTCGACAATTCTGGTTTCCATATTTCATTCGGACAAAGTGGCGGAAGGGCGATCCTTCCCTCAAGCAAGTTTACTAGTGACGTTACGTTCATTTAAATCCCACCTTACTTTAGTTCATATCTTACATAAGCCAATTGCTTACTATCAGGTGACCATGAATTGACATTAATCGTACCCTGACCTCCAAACAGCTTTACTAGCAATCTCGATTCACCGCCTGAACTTGGCATTAAACGTAGTTCAACGTTCTTGTTCGGTGGATGGTCACCAGGTTCAACGTCCTCTTTTTTATAAGCAAGATATACAACATTTTCACCATCAGGTGATACATGCGGAAACCAGTTATTGCTTTCCTCAAATGTCATTTGGGTCTGATCGCTACCGTCAGCATTCATACGCCATATCTGCATTAATCCAGAGCGAGTTGAGTTAAACCAGATATGTTTCCCGTCCGGCGAGTACTCTGGTCCGTCATCTAACCCGCTAAAATCAGTTAGTTGTTTTTCTACTCCTCCAGTTACTGGGATTGTATAGATATCATATTGACCGTTACGCTCCGCACAGTAAGCCAATGTATGACCATCAGGTGACCAGCCATGTAGATAAGAAGGTGCCATTGGCGTAATGAGAGTCGGATTACCTCCCGTCATTGGAATAATGTAAATTCGAGATCTACGGTCCTCCAATGTATGATGACTTACGGCGATATGAGACTCATCTGGAGACAAAACATGATCATTATTACAAAAAGTAGCGAATCCAGAATCAATTACAGCGTTTTCAAGAGTGTTGATATTAAAGGAATAAATAAGGCCCCCAGTGTTATAAATAAGATGGCCATCGTGAGTCCAATTTGGAGCTTCAATCACCTTATCAAATGTTGCCAATGTTTTTGTTTCGCCAGTTTCTATATTTATTGTTTCAAGATAACTAATTGTGTTTTCTCTTTCCGGAAAATCATATGGTTCTATCAACGTATCCATTTTTTATCTCCTTTTTCGATAGTTTACTATATCTAGTATTATTCTCTAGAAAAATAAAAACACCTTTTTCATATGTTAAATTACTAGATAATCTCCTGAAAATATAGATATTCCACCTCATCTCCTTTAAAATAAAAACATCATGAATAAAAGGTTTACATAAAAAAAGTTAATCATAAGGGATGACTAGACTAAAATGGGGATAATTTTACTTTTATTAAGTACTTTGATGTGGAGTTTTGTTAGCATTCTTGTAAAAGCTGCTTCATTTACAGTTGATAGCTATACGATTACGTTTTTACGTTTTTTTCTTGGTGTGATATTCCTAGTCCTTTTTATTTGGATGAGTAAGAGGAAAATCAAGATCTCTTGGAAGTCGAAATGGATCTGGTACGGTGCACTTGGAAAAATAGTAAACTATCTTTTTGAAAACTTTGGTGTTTCCATTGGTTTTGCATACGAACAAATACTAATTACACCTTTTTTAACCATTTTCATGCTACTGTTTTCTATTTTTTACTTTAAAGAGAAAGCGACGTTTCTCTCATGGATTTCTGCAGTTCTTTGCATTTCAGGTGTATTTCTAATAAGTTGGAATGGCCTTCCATTAAGTAAATTATTGGAATTTGATCTATTTTTGACATTTATTTTTGCTATCTCTGCTTTGGGTGCAAGTTTTCATTTTGTAAGCCAAAAAATTTTGATTCAAAAAATGGATTCAGCCGATCTGAATATGTCGATTTTTTTATGGTGCAGTATACTAACAACAATACCACTTCCTTCCCAGTTTCAGTGGACAGGTGATATTAACTCTATCACAATTATTGCATTAATTGCTTTAGGTTTTATCACAGGAACTAGCTTTTTAATATATGCGAAAGCATTAAAACAAGTCTCGTTTTTAGTAGCAGCCATTCTTGTAAATTCAAGTGTATTATTCACTTTATTTTGGTCATGGTTATTTTATAAAGAACCGATCACAATTTATGTTGTTGTTGGATCTCTTTTATTTTTAATAGGAATGAGTTTATTAAGTTTACCTAGCGCAAAGGTATCGAATAAGGGAAAAGTCACAAAAGCAAGCTAGCATTCATAAGTAGTTCCAATTCTTTGTTTTTATTTTATTAAAAGATAAGTTTTTTCTTCAATATTTGAGCATATTAAATACGAAAACAAAGAAAGAAAGTGGGATTTTTTATGTCTAATCAAGGTAAACAAAATAAGGATCAAACAAGAGAGCAAATTGAAAAACATGATAAGAAAAATGATGTTGAATTAGGAAATGATTTTCAGATTGGTAACTCTCGTTCTCAGAGTCAGAAAAAAAGCGGAAGACAAGCAAATAAGAAATAGCCTCGAAATAGCCTTTCGAGGTTATTTCTTTATATAGTCATATTGACATAGGTATTTTTATCCAATAAAATTATAGATAGGAAAAGGTACATATAGCAACTATTAGTAGGTGACTTATTTGAAACTTTCATTAAAAGATTATATTAGTATCTATATTCATCAAACTGATTTGATCCTAACAAGTTATGTGAAAAATAAACTTGCTCCTTTTAATCTTGCTCCTGAACAAAATTTAATATTGATGGTATTATGGGAACAAGATGGATTAACACAAAATGAAATTGGACAAAAATTGGATAAGG
>JBEQAC010000181.1:0-6793 GCA_041640535.1 Bacillaceae bacterium | reverse complement strand
GTGAAAGGGCAGCCGCACAATTTTGTCGCTGACCAACCAGGTGATGTCGTGCCTTACATCGAAGCACATGATAACTTAACCTTATACGATGTCATTGCCCAATCCATAAAAAAAGACCCAGACATTCCAGAAAACAACCTGGAAATTCATAAGCGTATTCGTATCGGAAACACAATGGTATTAACTTCTCAAGGTACAGCGTTCCTTCACGCTGGACAAGAGTATGGTCGTACGAAGCAATGGAGAGCAAAAGCAGAAGCTGCACCTTATAAGTCTACTTTCATGACAGATAAGGACGGAAAACCATTTACATTCCCATACTTTATTCATGATTCGTATGATTCATCTGATATCATTAACCGCTTCGATTGGGAAAAGGCAACCAACGTAGAAGCATATCCGATAAACAACGTAACTAGGGAATACACAGAAGGCCTAGTCAAACTACGCCGTTCCACCGATGCTTTCCGCTTAGGCTCCAAAGAACTAGTTGACCAAAACGTATCCTTGCTTTCTGCACCAGAAATCAAGAACCGTGACCTAGTCATTGCCTACCGCAATAAAGCAACCAACGGCGACGCCTACTACGTATTCATCAACGCGGATACACAAACAAGAACACTAACTTTTGGAGAAGACCTAACCGATGCAATGGTACTAGTGGATCAAGAAGAAGCTGGAGTAACAGAAGTCTCACAAAGAACAGGCTTCACCCTTACGTCCAACCAAATCACAATTGAACCACTAACCACCATTATCATCAAACAAAGCACCACCCAATCCAAAAAACAAAAAAAACCAAAAAAATAGGGTTGACGGGACAGGTACACTTTGTGGTACAGAAGGTGGTGCTGATATGAGGGAGGGCTTGAGACTAAATGGCGAAAAGTATAGCAAACTATATAATCAAAAAATTGCCTTAGGGTCAGATGGAGTTGCATTTTATAGTGGATCTGAGGAAAGTGACGCAGCTTTGAAGCGAGACAGTGGTAAAACCAGTGGAAGCGCTAGTCGTAACAAAAATTCTTGGAGCCATCTATCATTCGGCAAAAACTGGGGAGCCAGTTTATTTAAATAAATAAGAACAAAGAACCCCGGTCAAAATTACATCTACCGGGGTTCATCTTTCAAAACTTAATTTTGACTTGCCTTTAATGCCTGATCCAAATCCCATAGAATATCATCAATCGATTCTAAACCAATCGATAAGCGGATCATATCAGGAGTTACTCCAGCCTTTGCTTGACTTTCTTCATCTAATTGTTGATGTGTTGTACTTGCTGGGTGTATAACGAGAGATTTTGCGTCACCGACATTGGCTAAATGAGAGAAAAGCTTTAAGCTATTTATGAATTTTTTCCCTTCCTCTACTCCGCCTTTGATTCCAAAAGTAAAGATGGAACCTGCCCCTTTAGGCAAGTATTTTTTCGCCAATGGATAATACTTGTTTTCTTCTAGTCCTGGATGATTGACCCATGATACGAGTTCATGCTGCTGTAAGAATTCTGCAACTGCTCGGGCATTCTCGACATGGCGCTCCATACGTAGATGAAGCGTTTCCAATCCTTGCAAAAAT
Organism: Bacillaceae bacterium; assembly: GCA_041640535.1. Lineage (GTDB taxonomy): Bacteria > Bacillota > Bacilli > Bacillales > Bacillaceae_L > Litchfieldia. The sequence continues at coordinate 5,217 of JBEQAC010000181.1, read as the reverse complement.
AAAAACGAGTTAAATGGAGATAAGCACGCTCCAGTATCTCTTAATAACGTAACACGGGCTTTAATCATATATGCTAAAGGTCCAACCGCATCTGTGTAGACTAATCCGTGATAGCTTGCATCTGGAGTTGTAAGTCCAGGGAACTTTCCATTTTTCCAATCAAACTTACCTGAGTCAACAATCACGCCACCAATAGAGGTTCCATGGCCACCAATGAACTTAGTTGCTGAATGCACCACAATGTCTGCACCGTGTTCGATTGGACGACATAAGTATGGTGAAGCAAAGGTGTTATCGACAATTAATGGTACACCATTTTCATGAGCGATTTGACTTAAAGCCTCTATATCAGCAACATTAATTTGGGGATTCCCAATCGTTTCAATAAAAACGGCTTTCGTTTTATCAGTGATAACTGCTTTACATTCTTCTGGTTGATCCACATCAAAAAACTTCACGTTAATGCCCATCTTCGGTAAAGTATGAGCAAATAATGCATACGTTCCACCATAAAGACTATTAGCCGCAACAATTTCATCGCCAGCTTCAGCAATATTTAAGATTGAATATGTAATGGCTGCTTGCCCCGACGAGGTAGCTAGTGCAGCAATTCCACCCTCTAATTCCGCTATGCGCTGTTCAAACGCATCATTCGTTGGATTCATAATGCGGGAATAAATATTACCAAATTCCTTCAATGAAAATAAGTTTGCAGCATGATCTGAATCATTAAAGACAAAGGAAGAGGTTTGATAAATCGGTACCGCTCGAGCATTTGTTGCTGAATCTGGCTTTTGTCCACCATGTAAGGCGACTGTTTCAAAACCAAAGGTTCTTTCTGTCATTTTGTTTCCCCTCTCATTTAGTTTAGAATTTTCAAACTTTTTGTTTTCATACTAAAATTTACCACAATCTAGAGCGGGTATCTATGTATTTTTATCTTTCGCTTAAAAAAAATTGGATGAGAGGAAAAAGCATTCTGTATACTAGTTTTAAGATTCTAATTCATGTATGATAAAACAATAGATTCAAATAATAAAAATATTTCTATAATTTTATTTTCGTAAGAATTTGTTTGGGGGATCGATCAAATTGGTAAGCCATGAAGTTTCATTAAAAGAAAAAAGCATTGTTTTTATTGGGTTTATGGGTGTTGGAAAAACAACCATTGGTCAACTCGTAGCAAAAAAGCTTTATCGTGATTTTATTGATATAGATGAAGTAATTGAAAAAGAATATGGAATGCCGGTAACAGAAATTTTTAAAAAGATTGGTGAAAAGGCCTTTAGAGAAAAAGAAAAGGAAATCATCACGGGTCTTTGCAAGAAAAAGTTACAGGTGCTCTCACTTGGTGGTGGAGCTTTTCTTCAGGAAGAAGTAAGAAATGTATGTTTATCTGAATGCATTGTATTCTTTCTAGATTTATCTTGGGAATCCTGGAAGGAAAGAATCAGCTTAATTATTGATAGTCGCCCTGTTCTACAAGGCAAGTCGCTTGAAGAAATCGAAGAGCTGTTTAAGAAAAGACAAGAGCTATATTCTGCACACCACTCAAAAGTGACTACAGATAACAAAGAAGTCGAAGAAATCGCCGATTATATTGTGGATTCATTAAAATTGGCTTGGGAAATGTATGATTAAGGGGCAATTAAGATGAAGACAATTAATGTTAAAGGTGTTGTAATTGGTGAGGGGGCACCCAAAATTTGTGTTCCGATGGTAGGGAAATCACTCTTAGAATTAATAGAGGAAGCAACTTACCTAAAAACTATTGATTTAGATGTGGTGGAGTGGCGCGTCGATTTCTTTGAAGATGTAGAGGAAATTGAAAAAGTAAAAACAGCATTGAAGGAGATTCGCAATATATTAGTTGACGTACCGCTTATCTTCACCTTTCGAAGTGCAAAAGAGGGTGGAGAGAAGGAAGTTTCTATTGAATACTATCTTAATTTAAATAATGAAATCGCTCAAACCGGTTTAGTCGATCTAGTGGATGTTGAGTTATTTAATGAAGAAGAGGATGTAAAAGCATTAATTGAAATGGCTCATGCTCATGATGTGTTTGTCATAATCTCAAACCATGATTTTGACAAAACACCTCCAAAAGAGGAAATCGTTTCTAGACTTCGTAAAGCACAGGAGCTTGGTGGAGATCTTCCTAAAATTGCCGTCATGCCAAAAAGTACAGCAGATGTACTAACCTTACTAGAAGCAACCATGATTATGAACGAGCAATATGCCAATCGTCCGATTATTACGATGTCAATGGCAGGTAAGGGTGTCATCAGCCGTTTAGCGGGAGAAGTATTTGGCTCTGCATTAACTTTCGGTGCTGCAAGAAAGGCATCGGCACCAGGGCAAGTTGCTGTAACTGAATTGAGAAATGTTTTATCGCTATTACATTCAAATCTCTCTTAAGTGAACCGTGAATCGCTAGATAAGATTCGGAATTCGCTGATAAAAACCGAATATCGATGATAAAATTTGATTCCCTTGAAAAAAGAGGTACCATTTGTTTGCAATGGTACCTCTTTTGTATTATAGTTCAGCTTCCTCTTTCATTCTTGTTGCACAAGATTTTCGCTCAACCAATTCTGTATCGACTAAAAGTTTTATCTTATCGTCATCGCCTTGATCAATTTGTCTAATGAGTTTTTCGACTGCTAATAGGGCAATTTTGTCCTTTTTCACATGAATGGTTGTAAGTTCAGGAGTAATGACCTGTGATTCAAAGATATTATCAAAGCCAATAATGGACACGTCTTCAGGAACCTTTATCCCTAATTCAGTTAACGATTTGATGACACTAATGGCCATGTAGTCTGCCTCACAGAATATCGCGGTTGGAAGTTGGTCCATTCGTTTATTTATTTTCTCCTTAAAATCTTCCTGAGAAGAGATAATTGTCGGTGATAAGGAAAAGACATCCTTCGCTGCAATACTTAAACCGTTTTCAGAAATGGCTTGTAAAAACCCCTTCTTACGCATATCAAAGTTATACATTCTTGTGTTCGACTCAACATATCCAAAATACGTATGTCCTTGATTCATTAAATACTTCCCTGCTTGATACGCTCCATACACATTGTTCATGACTACAAAATTAAGATTTAATGTTTCAAAACAAGTATCTAACACCACTAATTGAGGCTGGATGTTTGCAACAATATTGATTTGTTCTGGTGATAAGTTTGTTCCTAATAATAAAATACCTGCAGACTTCTGCTCCAGTTCAAGCCTGGATAATTCCTCATGAAGGTTTTCGATACTTATCGATGAAACCATTAAAGAGTATCCACTTGAACCAATATGTTTATCAATATTTTTTATAAGCTCCATAAAGAAAGGAAGAGATTCGTAAGTTTCTGTCACGATTCCAGCATTTGTACAAGCTACAAATCGTAATAATTTTGTCTTTGTCTGAAAGTATTGATCCGCCTTTACGATTGGTCTTGGAATATATCCATGTTCCTGAGCAATTCGGATAATCCTCTCACGTGTTTCCTCACTAACTCCATTTTTTCCATTTAATGCTAAAGAAACTGCGGACTTTGATACATTAGCTAATTTAGCAATATCATCTATTTTCATATATATGGCACCCACCTAAGCGATAAAAGTCTAGTTTATTTGTTACTAAAAAGTAAATTTAAGTCATTATACCATAAAATGTTTAATTTTAGTTAAAGTTTAGTTTAGTAAGAGATAAAAATATAGAAACTTCCAGCATTTAGTTGTTTTTCTCCATTAAATTAGTGTATTTGACGTATTAATTTTTATGAATGTACTAAAAAATAACTAAAATATTTTATGAAAACGATTGATTTTTAAATTTTCAATTGATATGATGTAAACGAAGATAAAAAACACTAAAATATTTTAGTTTACTAGTTTTATAGATAATAAAAGTTGTTTTTGGAGGGGAAAGAAACATGGAAAAGTTCAAATTAGGTTATGCACCAACTCGTCGATTTGTTTTTAGTAAAGAAGATGCACTAAAATATAAAAATTTAATTAGAGAAAAAATTGAGAGCTTCGGTTTAGATATCGAGATTGTCGATTTAGAAGGAATTAATGAAGAAGGTCTTTTACATGAACGTTTAGAAGAGCCTCAAATTATCAAACGATTTAGAGATGCTGAGGTAGATGCAGTATTTTTTCCTCACTGTAACTTTGGAACAGAGGATATTGTAGCCCGTGTTGCGAAGGCAATTGGTAAACCAGTATTACTTTGGGGTCCTCGAGATGAGGCGCCATTGGAGAATGGAATGCGTCTACGTGATTCGCAATGTGGAATTATTGCAACAGGAAAAGTATTAAGAAGATTCAATGTGAAGTTCACGTATATCACAAACTGTAGAGTAGATGACCCAATCTTTGAAAGAGGATTTAAGAATTTTATTGGGGCAGCAAATGTAGTGAAACATTTTACGAATCTACGAATCTTGCAAATCTCAACAAGACCTTCTGATTTCTGGTCTGTTATCTGTAATGAGGGTGAATTGTTAGAAACCTTTGGAATACAAATTCACCCGATTACACTTGAAGAGTTGAAAAAGGTGACATTAAAGATTGAAAAAGAGGGTAGCTCAGAGCTTGATGAGTCTATTAGTTATATTAAAGAAAAGCTTGATTGGAGCTCCGTTACAGAAGAAAACGTTCGTCGAATTGCATCGTTAAAAGTAGCGATGAAGCAGTTAGCAGAAGAAACAAGAAGTACGGCGATTGCGATCCAATGCTGGTCAACGTTACAGGACATCATCGGAATTATGCCGTGTTTAGCAAATGCCATCTTAACAGATGAGCAAATTCCAGTTACCTGTGAGACCGATATTCATGGTGCCATTACATCGATTATGGTTCAAGCGGCAACGATGAATACTCATCCTACATTCTTTGCTGATATCACGGTTCGTCACCCAGAGAATCCAAATGGAGAGTTATTATTCCACTGCGGAAACTTCCCAGTGTCATTAAGTAAAGAAGAAAGACCAAAGTTAAATAAGCATTTCTTATTTGAAGATCATTCTCCTGGAACTCACGAAGGTGAAATTAAAGGTGGAGAAATGACACTTGCTCGATTTGATGGCGATCATGGTGAGTACTCAATTTTCCTAGGGAAAGCACGTGGAATTGAGGGTCCATTTACTCGAGGTTCATATGTATGGGTAGAAGTGAACGACTGGCCATTATGGGAAGAAAAGCTTGTTAAAGGTC
>JBEQAC010000180.1:0-6801 GCA_041640535.1 Bacillaceae bacterium | reverse complement strand
GAGCCTGCCACTGAATAATGTAGTGGTATGTATAATGAAAAAGGCCTGAAATCCCAATGGTTTCAGGCTTCTTTGAAGTGAGTGGTGTCAAACTCGAGTTATAATAAATAAGATAACCCTAATAAACGAGGACGGAATCAAGCATTCGTCTCTTGCTTTGTTACTACGGGCAGGATTGCTGAACAGCCACTTACTCCAATGAAATATCTACATATTCTTACAAGGTAAATCCTACCTTTTTGTGGAATTTACTTATGTAAAGACATCTGGGAGGAATAGTATGAGCATTGGATCCGAATATTTGGAAGTGGTAAGAGAAAGATTTTTAGACATGAAGATAACAGCGGAAAAAGCGTTCGAACAATTATCAGAAGAAGAATTGTTCTGGTCTCTAAATGAGGATTCAAATAGTATTGTAATCATTGTTAAACATATAAGTGGTAATATGCTTTCCCGATGGACTGATTTCTTTACAACCGATGGAGAAAAGTCAACTAGAAATAGGGATGAAGAATTTGTTAGTGATGTAAAAACAAGAGTTTCAATGATGGAATTATGGGATGTAGGTTGGAATGTATTTTTATCTACCTTGAATGATATTGGTGAAGAGGACTTATTAAAGACCATTACTATTCGGAACGAGCCTCATACGGTTATCCAAGCGATAGAGAGGCAGATGTTTCATTATTCATACCATACAGGGCAAATTGTCTATATTGCTAAATGCTTGAAATCCAGCGATTGGAAGACGCTAACCATACCACGAAAAAAACGCAAGTGATTAATCATCTTCTTTTTATTGCTCTGTTACTTCTTAATTACTATTTTGTAGGTGTTAGTTTTACAAAGGCTTTACAGATGACGGTTCTTATTACTAAGCTATAGTACAGATTGATGAAAATTTTAAATTATCAGAATCAATAAAAGTTAAATTAATATTTGGTCGTAAGGAGTAAAACCAGTGTCATACTTTTCAAGATTAATTAAGGACTTTTTCATTTTTTCGTGGTTATCACCCGTAATTACAACTATCAATTTAGAGCGAAACCTTGCACTATTGAAGCAGGAAGATTGGTTCGCTAATATCATGAAAGATGAAAAGAACCAATATCTTATCCTAAACAATATTCACATTCAGAATTACCTTATTGAAGATAAGAAGGTAGCAGAACTTAAAGTTAATGCCGAGGAAAGAGAACATTTTTTAAAGATACTCGAAGAACAAAAAGCAAATTATGGCTGGAGCCGATTGTAAAGTATTACCCGAATCTGTAGGATTTTTTATTCGGCAAACGGAGATCTTTAGTTTAGCAATTGAATGGGAGGTTGAGTCATGAGTAAACCCTTTTGGATTCCATTAATAGCTTCATTTGGTACCATGATATTACTGTTTACAATAGGCGTTGTAGCTAATATAAATTTTCTTATGTTTAAAATTTCACCCTCATATATTGAAATTTCTTTCTTACCAATCGTTGTCGGTTTATTGGCAGGATTTATTACTGAACGCATTATAAAAAACAAATCAAAAAAATACGAAACTTAAGTCTTGTTGTACTATCGGGAATGTACGACAAGTTCTGCTATAAGCGCCTAACAGCGTTAAAAGCAGGGGGTTATTAAGTGATTAATCTCAACTTTACAACCGAGAATGAGAATAATGGAATCATGTTTCCTGAAACCAGCCCGCCAATACGTCTGCATGCATCAAGGCTGACAGGTCATGGGGTGTGAAGTACAGGTAGATTCGGCAGAACGAAAGGCTAGAGCCATTCCAATCGAAAAGGTACGTCAATGAAAAACTGGATAGGATGAGAATCGTTCCACAATAAAGGAACTGATGAACAACCGAATGTACGGGTCTAAAGATAGAACATATAGAAACATATGGGCCATCAAAACGATGGTATGAGTGGCGTAAAGTAAGAATATTCCCCATGAAATACGCTATGATCACATCAAATGCTTACCTATTACTACTTATAGCACGGGGGCGGGATCACATCCGCCCCTTGCTTTCGGCTTATTCCTCATGCTGTTATGTATGGCCTGATTAAGGGTGTTACCTAACCCTAGGTATGCAGTTGAACGACCACGTTACATCGCTGTCATTGTTTTTCCTGAGCCACTTTCACCAACTAAGCCTTATACTCTCCCTTGTGTTAATTGAAAAGGAGCATCTTTTACAACGGTAACTTCCGTTAACTGTTGCACTTCAATCATTAATATCTCCTTTCTACCTGTAACCATTGTCTCAATGATTCACCAAAGATATTAAATGCAATAACGACAAGAAAAATTATTAAGCCTGGATACATCATAAGCATCGGGTGACTTCTAAAATATGGCTTACTATCATTAATCATCATTCCCCATTCCGCATATGGTGGCTGTACCCCCAGCCCAAGGAAGGACAGACCTGAAATTGATAAAATAACACCACCGATATCCATGAAAAGTAATACAACTACAGATGCTAAAATTGTAGGAATGATATGTTTTATGGCAATTTTAAGTGGGCTTGTTCCACAAATACGTGCAGCCATAACAAACGAACGTTCCTTCACACTTAGTACCATTCCACGAACAAATCGTGCGTAAAAGACCCACTGCACACAGACCATTGCTAAAATTAAATGCCCATAGCTAGGACCACCAAGCATCCCGACAAATGCTAACGACAATAAAAAGTTTGGAAAAGCCAACAACATATCACAAATCCGTATAAACCAAGCATCTACAATTCCTCCCATATATCCCGCAAAAACACCTATTGGCACACTGATACAGAAAGTAATGCTCATCACGATAAACGCAGTACTCAAAGATGTGCGTGCGCCAAATAATAAGCGCGACAGTTGACATCGCCCTAAATGATCTGTACCAATTGGAAAATCCTTAGAAGATGGCTGTAGTTTTTGTGTCAAATCTACAAAATTTGGATCATTTGGAGCTATTAAGGGTGCAAAAATAGCTACCGCTGTAAATAGCACAAGTACTGTCGCACTGACAATTAATATAGAATGCCGGCGAAATGTCTCCATTTTATCGATCACCTGCCAGTCGTATACGAGGATCTAGCAAGCCACAAAAAATATCTACGATTAAATTTATTAGGACAAAAGCCAATCCTAATAGTAAAACGCAAGCTTGGATCATTGGATAATCCTGATTGACAATAGATTCTACTAATAATTTCCCCATACCTGGCCAAGCAAAAATGTTCTCCACGATAAACGTTCCTCCAAGCATATTACCAAAGCTCATGCCAAGGCCAGTTAATGTTGGGGAAGCTGCTTTTTTAAGAATATGCCGCCAAACAATTGTACGCTTATTCAAACCACGTGCCTGTGCATATAATACAAACGGCTCCTTCAACACCTCGATTGTACCGGCTCTTATTAAACGTAAATAGGTTCCAATATAACCAAGAGCCAATGTCGTTGCTGGTAAGACAAAGTGCGCTACTGATCCCTTTCCAAGTACGGGTAAGAGGTTCAGCTGTACAGAGAATAAGTACATGAGTAAAAACCCTAACCAAAACGTGGGTAACGACACACTACTAAAGGCAAAAAGCTGCGTCAATCTATCAAACCATTTCCCTTTATGTAAAGCAGATGTAACGCCTAGGGGTATACTACAAACAATAATCAAGATAAACGCAACTGCTGTCAACTGCATAGTTGGTATAAAATGAAGCATTATTTCGTCTAAGACCGACCGCTTTGATATAAAGGACGTTCCAAAATCAAACTGCAATATATTGGTTAACCATTGTATATATTGCGTGACAAGTGGCTGATCTAGTCCCATTTCAATGCGGATTGCTTGGACAGTTTCTTCAGAAGCTTGAATATTAGATACGCGTAAATACGTTAATACAGGGTTACCCGGAATTAGCTGCACGAGTAAAAATGTAATGATCGACAAGCCAAAAATAGACGGTATGGCTCCTAGCAATCGTTTGCATATAAAGCGAATCATAAGTCCACACCTCTCTAGATAACAAACGCCCATTCCGAAAAGAAATAGGCGAATTTCGTTTAGTTTATTCTATCAATCTTTGTTGTTGGTATTTCTACTTCTTGTGGCAAAAAGTTTACGCCCGTTATATTTTTCTTGTAAACTGCGATATTTGATTGATATGAAATTGGTAAATAGACAGCTTCTTCATGAAGCATCGTTAAAATTTTATGATATTGTTGAATACGATCTTCTTCATTTGTTGTTAATAATACTTGTTTAATACGCGCATCTAATTCTTTTTTAAAGGATAAACCCGATAATGCATAGTAATCTGGACCACCACCAGAAGAATTTGTTGTGATGGAAGCTAAATAAGAGTGCGGATCAAATGGTACAGCCCAAGTTGCTGTGAATAATATATCATAATTGCCATCAAATGCCGTTGTCCAGAATGTATTTAATTCTTGACTCGTTAATTTTACATCAATGCCAATTTTACGTAAGTCTCCTTGAGCAAATTCCGCAATTGACTTTTGAATATTATCCGTACTTATCAATAACAGTTCAAGCTGTAAAGGTTGACCGTCCTTTTCTCGGAATTCCTTACCCTCTACAGTTTTCCAGCCAGCTTCATCTAATAAAGCTTTTGCTTTTTCCACATCATACTCATACGGATCAACTGCTACATCTGTATAAGTTAAATTTTGCGGGAATAACGTATCTGCTTTGTTTTCTATACCATAGAAAATATGATCGATGACGGCATCCTTATTAAAAGCGTGCTGCAGTGCAAGTCGTATATTTTTATTACTCATTGTTTCACGATTCGTATTGAATAATAGTGTACGTGTCGCCGTTGGATCTGAAATCTTTGTTTCGTATTTTCCAGATTCTTTTAAAAACTTAAATGAATCTTGGCTAATGACACCATTGCCAAAAATCATATCCAGTTCACCTTTTTCAAAGGCTAGCACCCGGGATTCACCGTCTTTAATTACTTTGACAAATACTTCGTCTACTTTAGGTTTTTCACCCCAGTAATGATCGTTACGCTCAAAAATAGCATACTCATTTTCTTTGTGCTCTTTTAATACCCAAGGGCCTGTACCAATTGGCGCAGTTAAGCCATCCTTAAATGTATCACCACTTGCTGGGAAAGCTGACTCTGCAACAAAACGTAGTGGTCGCACATACGTTAATTCTTGAAGCGTTGGATAATAAGCATTATGTAAAGTCAACTTAAATGTATAGTTATCGATTACCTCTGTTGAATTAATCTGATTAATCAATTCAATCCAATCATGCTGTTCACGGTTGTCAAGTACGGTATCAAAATTTTTTTTCACGATTGCTGCATTAAAAGCAGTGCCATCAGAGAACATCACATCATCACGCAAATGGAATATATATTCTTTTCCATCCTCCGACACATCCCAGCTTTTTGCTAACCACGGCTTAATTTCTCCACCTTCACTATAATAGACAAGTGATTCATAAACCATTGCTTGAGAGTAAAATTCGTTTGGAAAATAAGTGTGGGGATTTAAATCACCAATATCCCCTGACCAAGAAAAGGTAAATACTTTTTTATCATCTTTTGTAGCTGCTGTTTCTTTAGCATCCTGCTGAGAACATGCAGCAAGCGATAATATAACAGTCATCACAATGAGAAAAACTGCCCATATACTTCTTTTTTTCATCTTTTCACCCCTAATTTTTTCATAAAAAAAAGTATTATTAACCGATACAGTTAAAAATACTTTAAAATTCTATATTAAATATTTCTCACAGTACCTCCCTATTCTCCGTAGGTTCAATGGTAACTCCATAAAATAGGCAGGTCTTCTGACTGAGGTTCAACATCTTTTGCGTCTTCCCAGATATCATGATCCAGTGACCTTTACAAAAGACTTCCCTTTACAGCGGCGGGACCGTATCGGATTTTCACCGATTTCCCTTTTAAGTATCTATCTAACATAGATACACCTATTCGACACAATATTTAATTTTCGCTCAACTATCTTACAATAAATAGCTCGAAATATCAATATGATAATAATTAGCCCAATATTACGTTGTCTAGAAACATAGGTTCCAAGAATACGAGGCTTTTCACTATCGGAGATCGGTAGCGGAATATATGAGGTATAAAAGATGATCCATGTTAAAATATAGAAAGCCTTTTATTTAAGGAGGGTGTCTATTGAGGAATATTACTGATAAAAATATCCTCAGTGATTTTGGAAAACAAAAATACAGTTTAAGAGTTACCTTATTTTTAATCTTGTTTCTGATAATTGGAATTAACATATACAATCAAATACAATATTATTCACCTGAAAAAACGTTTGAGAGGGCATTTCATCAAATTAGAATAGGAGAAGAAACAATAGTAAATAAAAGAGTTCAAGAACAAATAGAGTTTGCAATTGAACATCTGGACAAACGAAGGTTTACAGAACCGTCTTTTTCGTTTTCAGAAAGAAGTAAAAATCCACTCCAATTAAGTACACACGTTTCATCTGAAAGATATAATAAAGATGATGGTTCTTTACTGGAAGTGCGTAATTGTACTTTACTGATTAGATTTAAGAAGAGAGAAATATTCAATTGGGATATCATAGACGTTAATGGCATGATCTGTGAGTAAAAACTAAACTTCGTTCCAATCAGAGGATAGTGCAGAAAACTGAGCTGCATCCGGCAGTCCTTTTTCGTTCAGCTAAGGGCAGGATAGCGCAATATCAATCAATCAAAGAGAAAACTAGCAGATGTAATATGCTATAATAGGATTAGGTAAAATTTGTATCTCTGAATAAAATGATGAGGTGATTA
>JBEQAC010000179.1:0-6806 GCA_041640535.1 Bacillaceae bacterium | reverse complement strand
AGCCTCGGGTGCTACACCAAGAAATGAAACACTCTATATTAACGGGATTCAATGGGGACCACCTTCTACATTTAGTCCATTAGGCGGAAACCCAGCCTTTCCAGTTAACTATGCAAACTCGAGGTCCTTAGTCTATGAAAATCTCTTTATGATTAACATGCTGGACGGAGCTTTGGAGCCTTTACTTGGTACAAGCTATGAGTGGACAAGTGATACGACACTCTACATAGAGATAAACCAAAATGCAAAATGGAATGACGGTCAGCCTTTTACTTCTGACGATGTTGTCTATTCCTACGAACTTGGTAGTAAATATCCTATATCCTGGAGTAATTTCTGGGAAGCCATTGAAAGCGTGAAAGCAGACGGTACACATGCCGTTACGATTAGTTTAAAACAAGAAAACCCTAATCGACTTACTGTACTAGATAGTCTTCAATTAGTCCCAATGATGCCAAAACATGTATGGGAAAAAATCGAGGAAGCAAACGGCAATGACATTGCGAAAATTCGTGAAGAAATAAACCCAGACCCAGTTGCTACAGGTCCTTACAAAATGCATACGTATGATAATCAAAAAATTACTCTAATCAGAGATGACAATTACTGGGGCCAATCTTTATTTGGTTCTTTACCAAAACCAAAATATATCAGCCACGTTATTTATAAAGATAATGCTGCTGGTTCTCTTGCATTCAAAAAAGGTGAAGTCGATGTTTCTCAACAATTCATCCCTCAAGTTTGGAAAATGTGGGAAGACGGAAGCCCAATTAAAACCTACTTAGAAGATAAGCCATTCTATCTACCAGGATCAATGCCTTCTATTTTCTTTAATATGACTAAAGATGGCTTGAATAATGCAGATGTCAGAAGAGCGATTGCCATGGCGATTGATTACGAAAAGATTTCTGAACTTGCGATGAGTGGCTATTCCGGAACGATGAAGCCTTCGATTACTCTTGATACACCTGCTGAGTCAAAATATGTTGATCAAGATGCAATTAAATCACTTCAATGGGCAACAGACATTGAAGCAGCCAATAAGTTACTAGATGAAATCGGTGCGGAAAAAGGCTCAGACGGGATTCGTGTCTTAAACGGAGTTAGACTTGGACCTTGGGAAATTGAATGTCCTTACGGCTGGTCGGATTGGAACGCTGCACTTGAAATCGTCGCTCAAAGTGCAAAGGCCATCGGGATTGAAATCAGAACGAAATTCCCTGAAGCTCCTGTTTGGACAAATGACCTACAAACTGGAAAATTCGATATTATCATGAATACACCTGCTGGTGGGGTTAGCCCAAGTCAACCTTGGAACCGAGCAAGAACGATTATGTATTCAGAGGGTGTAGCGCCAATTGGGGAAATGGCATTCTGGAACTGGGGTCGATATAAAAATGATCGAGCAGATGCCATCATTAAACAAATCCCAACCATTACAGACGAAGGTAAGTTAAAAGAGCTTTATACTGAACTTACTCAAATTTATCTAGAAGACATTCCATCCATCCCGCTTATGTACCGACCTTGGGTATTCTACACTGTGAACGAATCTGTATGGCAAGGCTTCCCGGTTGAAGGCGATGGTAGCAATATTCCTCCACAAATCGCAGTTGACGGTGCAGGAATTAAAGCACTATATCAAATTGAAAATAAATAATCAAATAAAGAGTCGATGAGTTGGGGTAATTCCTTTACCCCAACTACATCGTTTATATGCAAGAAATTATTGTACGAGCATTAAAGCTTAATAGATTGAAGAAAACGAATCCTTATTACTTAACGGGGGTGTAATAAATCACATGAATGCTTATCGGAAATTTTTCGTAAAAAAATCCCTCTGGTATTTACTTACCCTATTTGTAGCAGTAGCGTTAAACTTTTTATTACCAAGATTAATAGAGGGAAATCCGGTTAGTATGATCGCTAACCAAATGACTCAAGTAATGACAGATAGTGATTCAATGAAGAAGGTGTATGATACGTTTGCTGCGGAATTTGGAATTGATAAACCATTGTGGCAACAATTTTTTATTTATTTAGGGAATTTACTGCGGGGAGATTTAGGGACTTCTTTTGGCCTTTACCCTACACCTGTTTCTACAATTCTTGCATCAGCGGTTCCTTGGACATTAGCCCTACAGCTTCCTGCTATTCTCGTCGGTTGGATTATCGGGAATGCCCTAGGCGCGATTGCAGCATATAAAAAAGGTGTGTTTGATAAAGTACTTTTTCCTACATTCTTATTCATTAACTCCATCCCTTATTTTATCTTGGCGATTATTTTACTTTATATATTTGGACTCACTCTTAACTGGTTACCAACATCCGGTGGTTACAATTATCAAATGACACCGAATTTAAGTTTAGAATTTATTGGTTCAGTGTTAAAACATCATTTTCTCCCTTTCCTTTCCATCGTTCTAGTCACCATCGGTGGTCAAGCAATCGGAATGAGAGAGATGTCTATTTACGAATTAAATACAGATTATGTCTTATACAGCAAATTACTAGGAATCAAAGACTCTACCATTTCTAGATACGTTTTTAAAAATGCGATGCTGCCACAGATTACTGGTCTTGCATTGTCCATCGGTACCATGATTGGAGGGTCTCTTATCACAGAAATTGTCTTTAGTTATCCTGGAATAGGAACGTGGTTATTTACCGCTATCCGACAGCTTGACTATCCTCTCATCTCTGGAGCAACGCTATTAATTGCAATTTCTGTTCTTTTAGCAAACTTTACGATCGAAATTGTCTACGGATTGGTCGACCCAAGAATTAAAGCAGCTCAAATGGAGGAAGAATAATATGAATAGTTCCTTACAAATATTAATTCGCTCCCCGAAATTTTTAATTGGTGCCATTACCTTCCTAGTTATGATTGCTTTTGTCACCATTTATCCTTTAATTAATACAAGTGACCCAACTGAGATGGTTGCGCTAGCGTTCCAGCCTCCAAGTGCTGAATTACTATTAGGTTCGGATAATTTTGGACGAGACTTATTTCTAGAACTTATCTACGGAATCAGAACATCCATCTTCGTCGGTCTTGTTGCCGGATTAAGTGCTACAATCATTGGCTTAGCGATTGGATTAGCAGCCGGGTACATAGGTGGAATGATTGACGATATTCTTACTGCGATCACCAATATCTTTATTGTCATTCCCTCTTTCATTGTCTTGATCTTAATCTCAGTTAGTATTGATTCAAGAAGTACCCTAATCACAGCGATTATTATCGGGATTACGAGCTGGCCCTGGACAGCAAGAGCTGTTCGTGCTCAAACCTCTTCACTTCGAAACAGGGATCATGTAAATATAGCAAAAATCTCTGGACATAGCACACCTAGAATTATTACGTTTGAAATTCTTCCCTACATCATGTCTTATGTCGTCATGGCCTTTGTCTTACAAACCGCTTCAGGGATTCTCTCAGAAGCTTCGATTTCCATGCTTGGACTAGGACCTTATAATACGATCTCCCTTGGGATCCTTTTAAACTGGGCGTTAACGTTTGAAGCTCCTGTATCTGGTGCTTGGTGGGCCTTTATACCAGCAGCTTTTTCAATCGCGATTATTACTTTTTCCCTTTATCTCATGAACACTGGAATGGATGAGATTTTCAATCCAAAAATAAGGAGTTAATGATATGGCAAATAATATATTAGATGTAAAAGAATTAAAAACCTATTATCGAACTCGTCTAAAGGAAAAGGTCTATGCCGTAGATGGTGTTAATTTTGACCTTGAAGAAGGTAAAACGATTGGGATAGCGGGCGAATCAGGATGTGGAAAATCAACTCTAGCCCTTAGTTTAATGGGCTTCTACTTCCCTCCCCTCCACTTTGGTAGTGGATCGATTAATGTGAACGGTGTCGACATTATGACACTATCAAAAGAGAATCTAAGAAAAAAAGTACTGGGTAGAGAAATTGCCTATATTCCACAAGCAGCTATGAACGCGTTAAATCCGACGATAAAAATTATTCGATTTATTGAAGATATTATGAAAGAACATCGACCTGAGCTTACCAAAAAACAAGTTTATGATATGGCAGCTGAAAGATTTGAAACATTAAATTTATCTCCTAAAGTGTTAAATTCCTATCCGAATGAGTTATCAGGTGGAATGAAGCAAAGAACTGTCATTGCGATTTCAACTATCTTGAATCCAAAGGTTCTAATTGCGGATGAACCAACATCGGCTCTCGATGTGACGTCTCAAAAAGTGGTGATTAAACTATTAAAGGATTTATTAGAAAAGAAGTTTATTCGTTCACTGGTTTTTATTACTCATGAATTACCGTTACTTTACCATGTGACAGACGAAATTATGGTAATGTATGCAGGGGAAATTGTGGAAAGAGGAAAAGCGGATGAAGTGATTTTTGATCCGGTTCACCCTTATACGAAAAAGCTAATGGGATCCATTATTGTACCTGAAATGGGAATGAAGGACCATAAGCTAGCGGCCATTCCTGGCGCGCCACCAAATTTAAAGAAAAAAATTGAAGGATGTCGTTTTGCTGATCGTTGTTCTTATACAACCGATGCATGTAGGCAAGGAAAAGTTTCGACTCAACAGATAGAACATCGCATGTACCGGTGTATTTTTGACAGTGAAACATTAAAGGGGTGGCATGCGAATGAAGCCTAATCAAGAGATTCTAATTAGCGGCAGAAACGTGACCAAGGTATTTGGGTATGGAAAAAATAAAAATACGGCTGTTGACCATGTCAATTTTGATTTTCATCGCGGTGAAATTATCTCCATTGTTGGCGAAAGTGGAAGTGGAAAAACGACATTGGCTAAAATTGTCATGGGACTTTTGAAAGAAACAAGTGGAGAAATCGAATACAAAGGTACTCCCCGAAAGTTGAAAAGTCATCGAGATCGAAA
Organism: Bacillaceae bacterium; assembly: GCA_041640535.1. Lineage (GTDB taxonomy): Bacteria > Bacillota > Bacilli > Bacillales > Bacillaceae_L > Litchfieldia. The sequence goes on along the minus strand of JBEQAC010000179.1, from coordinate 1,900 downwards.
AGCTTATTGGCAGGACATCCAAGCCATCTTTCAGGATCCCTTCTCTTCTTTTAATCTATTTCATAAAGTTGAAAAGCTATTGAACGATTGTATTGAGCTTCAAGGACTAAAGCTTTCTCGTGAAGAAAGATTTGAGAAAATGAAGGAAGCCTGTACCTTTGTAAACCTTAAATATGAAGAATTATATAATAAGTATCCGTTTGAACTATCAGGTGGACAAATGCAACGACTAATGATTGCTCGAATCTTTTTACTTCACCCAAAGGTTCTGTTAGCGGATGAACCCACTTCGATGGTTGATGCTTGTTCTCGTTCCACGATTTTAGATATGCTGCTAAAACTTCGTGATGAAAATGAGATGACGATTATTTTCATTACCCATGATGTTGGGTTAGCTTATTATGTAAGCGATACAATTTATATCATGGAAAAAGGAAAAATTGTAGAAGCCGGAAATGCGGATGATGTGCTCATGAACCCGCAGCATCCATATACACAACAACTGATCTCGGACGTGCCAAAGCTGCATGAAGAATGGGATTTAGGATAACCACTTATTCTTATTGTAGATTGATTCGTTCTTCGTTAAACTAGCATTATACTATTTTTTCGAGGAAGCGGTGAAACAGGTGAAAACGAGCGAAGTAGAAAACAAACTCACAGAGTTAAAAATGGAGTATATGAGAGTACAAGCAGACATAGAAAGATTAGAATCCCTAGGTCATTCAATTGAAAAACTAGAAGAAAAGTTAGAAAGCATTGAAAAAGAGCTTAGTTATTTTCGTTCTCTTAAATAACCTATAAAAGCCGAGAAATTTATTACAATTTCTCGGCCTTATTAATGTTTATTTTACTAAACTATCTTTTTCAATTATATTCATAATGCTTAATTCTAACGGTGAATAATTCCCATCTTCACGCCTGAAGTTCATACGTTCTTTTAATGGAGTTGTTCGATTACACATAAATCGTGGGATCCCAGAATGATTTTGTGACGCTGCGTGATACAAAAATGGATGGCATAAAATAACATCCCCTGGTCCACCAGTTGTTTCAACAACCTTTAGCGTGATACCAGAATCATCAGTATAGGTGTTTTCCATGAATTTCTCTACCCGGTTAGTCTCTTCACTCTTAGTTTTTCCTGTGAGTTCTGAAAACCAAGCATGCCTTTGGTTCAGCAGTCCAACTCCCTCCCCAAGTTCGATTCCTTCAGGAAATTCATTTAAAAATTTGGCTACCACTTTATGAGAACCCTCTGCAACGAGTGTGCCTCCACCTTTCGGTCCTATTTCTGAAAATAAATTTAAGCATAGTAACCCTTGTTCTGGACTGTCAACATGATGGCGAAAATGGATCCCATCCCAATGCCAGCCTGTAGTAGGCACGTCCCACGGTTGATCTGCTCCTAAGGAAAAGTTTACTGGCCACCAACCAAAACCGATTCGATTGGTTGTATCACCAAATACTGTCCTATTTGCCCATCTTCCTTCTCCTACTAGATCTTCAATTGCATCTGCCAACCGTTTTGTGTTGCATAGTTGAAACTCATCATGATCATAACTTTCATTAATTTGCACCATATCTTGAGTCCAAGTAGATTTATCGTTCTGTAAAACTCCTCTTTTTTCAACATTTTCCCAAACAATCTTTTGAGCCTCTAACGCTACCTTTCTAGGAAATGCTTCTTCTACCTTTACCCACCCTAATTCCATGAATTGTTCTACATCATTTTTACTTAAGACATTGTACACTTTCATATGTATTCCTCCCCGCGATTAAATAAAACGCTTTCATAAATTGGTAAGTTCATCCTATTATATGCTTTAGGAAACATAGTAGAATTAGTTTTATAATTAGTCTCGAAGGAGTAATCTAATTATTTCCTAAAACTTGAACA
>JBEQAC010000178.1:0-6879 GCA_041640535.1 Bacillaceae bacterium | reverse complement strand
CTTAAATATTCGGAATATGCTGAATATATGACATTTATGGGAGAATCAGCATTAATTCATAAGGAGAATTTTAAACTAAGACCGAATGATTTCGGTAAGGATGTCCAGTTTTCATTGAAGCTTGCAAATCTTACCTCTGCAGTAGATTATTTACAGGCTCAACAAGTGAGAAGAATGATGGCAAAGGATTTTACAAACGCGTTTAAAAAGGTAGATGTCATGATTTCACCAACATTACCAGCAGTTGCACCAAATATTGGTGATGATACTGTCATGATTAATAACAGAAAGCAGTCGCTGACTAATAATATGATTCGACTTACTAGTCCAGCGAATTTGGTTGGTTTGCCTGCAATCTCAATCCCGTGTGGACTTAGTGAAGGGCTCCCGGTAGGGTTACAAATTATGGGACCTGCATTTAAAGAGGAGGTTATCTTAAATGCCGCCTATGCTTATGAAAAAGTAACCCCATTAAATGGAATTACACCTAGCATAGGGAAACTTTTAATTAACTAAGCTTGTAAATAGTTTCTACCAATCTAAAAAACTTAGTGAAAGGATTGATTGTTTTGTCAAAGAATGTATATGATTTGTTAATTTCACAGGGGATAGAAGTAACCACAGAAGAAGCTATACTCCTCCAAACTCAATGGGAACAAATACAAAGTCTAAAAAAAGATTTGGAGGAAGTAATCCAGGATACAGATGATATTGCTCTTACTCATGTGCCAGGCAGGGGTTCCGTATGAGTGAACAACTAGCCATAAAAACAATTGCTCAATTAGCTCCACTGATTCAACAGCGAGAAATTTCACCAGTGGAAATTACTCAGTCTGTTCTTGAACGGACAAAGAAGTATGATCCAAAGATAAACGCTTTTATTGAAATATGTGAAGAACAAGCTCTTACTTTTGCATACAAAGCGGAAAAAGAAATAATGGACGGGATTTACCGAGGTATTTTGCATGGTATACCCTTAGCATTAAAAGATATTCTCTATTTTAAGAATGAAAGAGTAACGATGGGATCTAAGATTCACAAAGAGTATACTCCGAGTTATGACGCGACAGTTGTCTCTAAACTGAAGGAGGCAGGAGTTGTTTTTACTGGGAAATTAAATATGCATGAGTATGCAGCTGGTGTTACTACGAATAATCCTCACTTTGGTCCTTGTCGTAACCCTTGGGATCTTGAACGGATACCAGGAGGTTCAAGTGGTGGATCTGGTGCAGCTGTGGCTGCAGACATGACCATTGCATCGCTTGGGACAGATACAGGTGGTTCCATCAGAATGCCATCTGCTGTTTGTGGAATTGTAGGATTGAAGCCAACACATGGAAGAGTGAGTAAATATGGATGTTTTCCTCTTTCATGGACACTGGATCATATTGGACCAATGACAAAAACGGTGGAGGATGCAGCAATCCTCCTTCGTGAGATTGCCGGTTTTGATGCAAACGATCCGACAACTGTCAATGTACCAATAGTTGACTATTCTAGCTTTTTAACTGGGAATATTAAAGGTAAGGTGATTGGGATTGAAGAGGATTACTTTTTTAATGAAGTAGATCTCAATGTTAAAAAGCTTGTAAATGAAGGGATTAAGCAATTGGAATCTTTAGGAGCAAAGGTTGAAATCGTGAAAATTCCTTCTCTTAAGTACGTTCTCTATTCAGAGTTTATTACTTCTTTGTCAGAGTCAAGTAAGATTCATCAGGAAAATCTAAGGATAAGACCAAAAGATTTTGGGACAGATGTGGAAATGTTTTTAAAAGTAGGGTTTATTCCATCTGCAGTTGATTATTTACAAGCTCAACAAATAAGAAGAAAACTAATGAAAGAGTTTGAAGAAGTATTTAGAAAAGTCGATGTATTAATAACACCTTCTACTCCAGTAGTTGCTCCTAAAATTGGTGATGAAACAGTTGTCATTGGTGGTCAAGTACGTTCATTGTTAGATAGCATTATGAAATATACAATTCCTGGAAATGTGACAGGGTTACCTTCAATCTCGGTTCCATGCGGTTTTAGTTCAGGACTACCAGTTGGTATGCAAATTATTGGACCTGCTTTTAAAGAAGAAACTATCCTGAATTTTGCATATGCTTTTGAACAAAATAATAATTTTCAAGGGAAAAAACCGAATCTAGGTGAATTAATTAGCAACTAAACTATTAAAAAGGCGATAGTAGGTAAGGGAAGGGGGCTGGCATGACATGTTACTACATATTTTCCTCCTCCCCATATATTAAAAAGGAGCGGTTAAAATGAGTGATCAACTGGCAAAAAAAACAATTTCTGAATTGGCACCATTGTTGAAAAAACGTGAAGTATCTCCTGTAGAGGTAACCGAATCTGTTTTTAATAGAGTAGAAATGTACAATGATGTGGTAAATGCTTATATCGAGATTAACAAAAATGCCGCTTTCGAATCTGCTAAGCAAGCTGAAAAAGAAATTATTGATGGTCATTATCGGGGAGCAATGCATGGGATTCCACTTGCACTTAAGGATATCCTCTGGTTTAAAGATGAAACAGTTACATTTGGATCAAAAATTCACCAAAATTTCATTGCTGAAGATGATGCTACTGTCGTATCAAAGTTAAAAGAAGCAGGTGTTATCTTCACGGGTAAGCTAAATATGCATGAATATGCTTGGGGTGGGACAACAAATAATCCACATTACGGACCATGTCGAAATCCATGGAATTTAGAAAGGATACCTGGTGGATCTAGTGGAGGCTCTGGAGCAGCGGTCGCAGCTGATATGTCCATTGCCTCATTAGGTACAGATACAGGTGGATCCATTAGAATGCCTGCAGCAGCATGCGGTATTGTTGGATTGAAGCCCACTCACGGAAGAGTGAGTAAATATGGCTGTTTTCCACTTTCATGGTCATTAGATCACATTGGCCCTATGACTAAAACAGTAGAAGATGCTGCAGTTTTCCTTGAATATATCGCAGGGGATGATAAGAAAGATCCAACAACTGTAAATGTGCCTGTTAAAAAATATTCAACATATTTAACAGGAGATATTAAAGGGAAGGTAATTGGAATAGAAGAAGATTATTATTTTCATCAAGTAGACCCTTCGATTGAAAGAATAGTAAAAGAGGGAATTAAGGCATTAGAAAGTATAGGTGCTAGAGTTGAAATTGTGAAAATTCCTTCTTTAAAATATACCAAGTTCGCAGCTTCAATGACTGTTTTTGGTGAAGGGGGAACCATTCATCAACGTAATATAAAAAAACGTTCTGATGATTATGGTAAAGATGTTCAAGAGTATATTAAACTATCCCATGCTGCATCTGCTGTAGACTATTTGCAGGCTCAGCAAATGAGAAGAATGATTGCAAATGATTTTTCAAAGATCTTCGAGAAAGTAGATGTTCTAATTGCTCCAACCTTACCAATTCTTCCGCCAACAATTGGAGATGAAGCAGCGATGGAATTAGGAAGATTTTCATCTCCTGCAAACCTTACAGGTCTCCCTGCTATATCGGTTCCATGTGGATTTAGTGAAGGATTGCCAGTTGGAATGCAAATCATAGGTCCTGCATTTAAAGAAGAGGAAGTATTAAATTTTGCCTATGCTTTTGAAAGTATGAATTCTTTACTAGGACTTCGCCCCCCTTTGAATAATGTATTATCAGAAAATATTATTTAACAGTACTAGAGAAAAATGCCTGCATCTGTCATGTAAGGCATTTTTTGTTTTTTTTAAGATAATCACACAATATAAAATAGAAAGAGTTTACAAAAATTGTTATCTTTCCTTTTTAGTTGGTATTTGATCTATTGCCCAAATAGGTAAAAAGAATATTTCATTGCCATTTCATTTACATAAGACAAAAAATCATTTAGTTTAATAGTATATACTTTTCAGATAGGAGACTTGCTTTATGAAATTCAGCTATGTTTCACATTTATATTGTCCAAAGTGTAATCATACATATAGCCACGAAGAGGTTAATCAACTTTGTACATGCGGCTCACCACTTCTTGTAAAATATGACCTTAGAGAGTTAGGGAAAAATCTTTCTAGAGAGGATTTAGTCGGTAGAGAGGCTAGTTTATGGAGATACCATGAGCTCTTACCTGTTTCTAACGAGGAAAACATTGTGTCCTTAGGTGAAGGGATGACTCCACTTCTTCCTATGCCGGTAATTGGAAAGGATATGGACATTCCTCATTTGTATATGAAGGATGAGGGGATTATCCCAACAGGATCCTTTAAAGCTCGTGGTGCAGCTGTAGGTGTTTCAAAGGCTAAAGAATTAGGAATTAAAGAATTAGCGATGCCGACGAATGGCAACGCTGGTGCAGCTTGGTCATTGTATGCTGCAAGGGGTGGAATTAAATCAAGTATCGTGATGCCTGTAGATGCTCCGAAAATTACCAGAAATGAGTGTGCGGTATCAGGATCAAATCTTTACCTAGTCGATGGACTTATTAGTGATGCTGGGAAAATTGTCGGACAAGCTGTAAAGGACTATGAGTTATTTGATGCGTCTACATTAAAGGAACCTTATCGTATCGAAGGTAAGAAGACGATGGGACTTGAAATTGCAGAGCAATTTGGGTGGAAAATGCCAGACGTTATTCTTTATCCTACCGGTGGTGGAGTTGGCATAATTGGAATCTATAAAGCACTTTGTGAACTTAAAGAGCTAGGGTGGGTTGAAGGTGAACTACCTCGATTGGTTGCAGTACAGGCTGAAGGGTGTGCGCCGATTGTTAAAGCATGGAAGGAAGGGAAGAAGGAATCAGAGTTCTGTAACAATTCCTCTACCATCGCATTTGGAATCAATGTTCCAAAAGCCCTTGGAGATTTCTTAGTACTTGAAGCTGTCTATAATACAAATGGTTGTGCCATTGCCATTGAAGATGAAGCACTTTTAGCTGAGCAAGAAAAAATTGCATCTCTAGAAGGAGCCTTTATTTGTCCTGAAGGTGCTGCTACCTTTGTTGCTGCACGTAGATTAAAAGAATCCGGATGGATTAAAGAAAATGAGGTTGTAGTTGCACTTAATACTGGTATGGGGATTAAATATCCTGATACGGTGAATGTGGATGTACCTGTTTTACAAAAAGAAGAGTATATTCAAAAGTAAAGTTTAGTTTAATTAGATGGGGCTCACTTGATTGGAACGGAAGGTGTGTGACTCCTGCGGGATCTGCATGATAAGATAAAGAATGTAAATTATCGGAAAGAAGGGGAACTATGGGAAGCTCGGTAAAGTTTGATTTACATACTCACCATGATCGATGTGGACATGCACAAGGGAAGATTGAGGACTATATCAAGGCTGCAATTGATAACGGATTACAGTTCATTGGAATATCGGATCATTCTCCGTTTTTTTATAGTGAAGAGGATCAGCCATTTCCTGGTATAGCAATGGCGCAAAGTGAATTTGTAAATTATATTAAAGAAGTTCAAAGATTAAAAGAGAAATATGAAGGGAAGATTCATGTTTTATTAGGAGTTGAGAGTGATTTTTTCCCCAATCATATCGAAGTATACCGTAAGCAATATCAACTTTATCCATTTGATTACATCATTGGATCCGTTCATTATGTGCAAGATGTGAATATTTTTAAAAAAGGTCGATGGGATGGTTTGTCAAATAGCGAGCAGGTAGTTGTGAAAGAGGAGTATTATAGCTTAATAGAACAATCTGCACGCTGTAATCTATTCCAAATCTTAGCACATATTGATGCCATGAAGGGATTCTATCCTCCATTTTCTTCAATAGAAACTGATGTCATTGACACAACGTTAAAAATTATTGGTGAAGCAGATGTTGCGATTGAAGTGAATACATCTGGAAGCACAAAGGATTGTGGCGGATGGTATCCTGCTGACGATATTTTGGAGAGGGCACTTTATCATAATGTAAAAATTACATTTGGCTCTGATGCTCATATTCCAGAGAGAGTAGGGGATGAGTTTGAGCTTGTAAGAACTCGTTTGAAAGAAATAGGGTTTAGTGATTGGGCTTATTTTGTAAATAAGAATAGATTCTTAACTGATCTTTAAGGTACGCATTAAACTATACAAGCTTAATGGAGAAAAGGAAATGGAAACAGAAATGTTAAAGATTTTTAATGAAGATGGGGACAACATTGGAGTAGCAACAAGAGAGGAAGTACATAAATATGGCTACTGGCATGAAACCTTTCATTGTTGGTTCATCCTGAAGGAGGAGGGAAAGACATCTCTATTCCTTCAACTTCGTAGTCCATTGAAAAAAGATTTTCCAAATCTGTTGGATATCACGGCTGCTGGACATCTACTTGCGGAGGAGTCGGTGAATGATGGTATACGAGAGGTAGAAGAAGAATTAGGGATCGTTGTCAATTTTGAAGAACTAGTTTTTCTCGATATAATAAAGAATAGTTACCGTTCAAAACATTTTGTTGATCAGGAATTATGTCACGTCTACTTGTTTTCTAAAAATGTAACACTTGATGATTTTCTAATCGAAAATGAAGAGGTTTCAGGTATTCTACAGGCAGAGATGCAGCAAATTAAACAATTGTGGTTGGGTAAAATAGATAAAATTGACGTTCATGGATTTGTTATGAATTCTAGTGGCGAAAAAGAATTGGTAAAAATGAAGGTGAGTATGAAGGATTTTGTACCCCATGAGCAAAGTTACTTCAAGCGAGTGATTGAATTAATTGAAGGTTATTAAATAAGACTCCAAGAAAAGCAGTTTTGTGCCTTTCTTGGAGTTTCTTAACTTCCATATACACGTTCGATAAGTTCTCTCTTGTCAAAAGAAGTCAAAGTATTATGCCCACGGCAATTATTATTTAAGCAATAATATCCCGGTACATATGAACTTATGAGATAATTTTTTATGGCT
>JBEQAC010000177.1:0-6937 GCA_041640535.1 Bacillaceae bacterium | reverse complement strand
CCCAAAGAATTATATTTTGAGACAAATTTTGAAACCGCAAGGGGAAAACCTAATGTTGAGATAAAGAGAAAAATCGTATATTGTCCATAGCCATATGAGTATAGCGCTCCACCAATTTTACTTACTAAAGCATAAAACGGTATTAAATAAATCATCCCTAAAATACGGGATGTATATGTACCAAGTGTTAAAACAAAGGTTCCACGAAGCAACTTTGATTCTGACATCGAAAATCCCCAATCTTCTATGTTAATTTCTATTTACTAGTTCATATTTTTTTCTTTCATCTTTTTACTATATAATAGTTCTAGCTTAAATGGAAACCAATAAGTGCGTGATAAAAGGTGAAATATGAAACAAAGGTTGGTGTAAAACGTGAATTATGATGTTGTTGTCATAGGTGGAGGACCCTCAGGTTTGATGGCAGCTATAGCTGCTGGAGAGCAAGGGGCAAAAGTAATGCTTCTTGATAAAGGAGAAAAGCTCGGTCGAAAGCTTGCCATATCTGGTGGAGGGCGTTGTAATGTTACAAATCGTCTCCCTATCGAGGAAATTATTAAACACATTCCAGGGAATGGGCGGTTTTTATATAGTGCGTTTTCGGTATTTAATAATGAAGATATTATCCGTTTTTTTGAAAACCTTGGAATTCAGCTAAAGGAAGAAGATCATGGGCGGATGTTTCCTGTGAATGATAAGGCTCAATCAGTAGTGGATGCTCTTATCGATCAATTAAAGAAGTTAAAGGTTTCAGTACATACAAATACTCCTGTAAAAAAAATTGAGTATGATGAATCAAAGGTCAAAGGTGTTTATTTAATGGATGGTACATACATCGAAACTCCTTGTGTTGTTGTTGCTGTAGGTGGAAAATCAGTTCCACATACTGGCTCAACCGGGGATGGATATGCATGGGCAAAAGATGCCGGTCACACCATTACTGATTTGTATCCAACCGAAGTCCCTATCACTTCAAATGAACCTTTTATCTTAAATAAATCTTTACAAGGACTCTCACTAAGAGATGTTGCTTTAAGTGTTCACAATCCAAAAGGAAAGATTGTCAAAACACATACAATGGACATGATTTTCACGCATTTTGGAATATCCGGGCCCGCTGTATTACGATGTAGCCAATTCGTTGTCCAGACCATGAAAAAATTTAAGATAAATACCGTTATGATGAGTATTGATGCTTTACCTCATATGAAGGAAGAAGAAATTTTTCAATCGATTGTAAAGATGACAAAGGAAGAGCCAAAAAAAGCATTAAAAAACATTCTAAAAGGATTTTTACCTGAACGTTATTTATTGTTTTTATTAGAGAAAAACGACATTGATCCTCAGGTGACGGCCGCAAATCTTCCTCATGAAAAGATACGCGGGTTTGCGAAGGAGTGTAAACAATTCCAATTTAATGTAAATGGTACACTTCCAATTGAAAAAGCATTTGTAACTGGTGGAGGAGTATCTGTAAAAGAAATTCATCCAAAGGAAATGGAATCAAAGTTCATGGAAGGTTTATTCTTTAGTGGGGAAATTCTAGATATTCATGGCTATACAGGTGGATACAATATTACCTCTGCACTCGTAACTGGAAGATTAGCGGGAATCAATGCAGGCAAAAAGGCAAGAGAAATTCACCAACGTTAATAGGGTAAAGCCTAACAAATCAAATGAGTTTGTTAGGCTTTATATATGATACATGCAGAAAAGCAATAGATTTGTTCATCCTCACATGTATTACATGCTACTTGATATTTAATATCTTTGACTTGTGACTCATCCAGTTTTGCCAAAAAACGATTGACCTCTTTTTCCAAATCCTCTTCATGATTTTCATCAATTATTTTTACTTTCCAACTCATGCAATCACCTCTCCCATTCTCATCATAGCCAAAGAACTGAAATTTCAGACTACTCTGCAAAGCTTTTAAACACCAAGTTATTCCATAATCACCTACCCTGCATACGGATTTTCTTACTTTACATACTAAAATTATGCTAACTAAAAGGAGTGCACAGATGAGAAAAAAATCACTTATTTGGGTTGTTATCATCACTATCGCACTGAGTAGCTGGCTTCTTTATAGAACAACTTCTTTTGAATATGCCTATATACCTGATGAACAAATAATCATCAATTCAAACAATAATTTTCGGGTTGAGCAATTCAAGACTAGTCAAGTAGAGTCGAGTGAAGAACAAATTAAGCTTGGGAAGGAGATGTTTTTTAAAGAGACCTTTGGAAACGAGGTGTTTTTTACTGATATTCTTGGAATGTTTAATGGTCCCCTTACTTTTGTAAATGTTGGCAAAGCGATTCTAAAGTTAAATGGAGAAGGCACCACGAATCTTCAAGTTGAAGCTGCCGAATCATTTACAGTTGGGGATGTTACAATAAAAAAAGGTGAACTTATGGATACCGGACTAGATGTTGCTAAAGGTTCCATGACACCACTTGGTATAAAGATGGTATTTGATGAGGGTCGGATTAAAGCGGGAGTAACTTGTGCCGCTTGTCATGCTTCTGTCGATAAACAAGGAAATGTGATTGTCGGCATTCCAAATCGTGATGTGAATGTTGGGCTTACATTAGCACTGGGTACAAATACTGCATCTTATTTTTCTCACACTGAGATGGAAAGTTTGAAAGATTACCTTAAGAAGAATACACATAAAACTTACACCGTCAATAATAAAAAGTTAACATTCCCTTCTACTCAGGAATTTGAAAAATTCGTGGATTCAGAAATCTTAAAATGGCCACGAGGAAGTAATGATACGACCATTGAGCTTGAAAATAATCCAGTTCAAATTCCAGATACATTTACATTAGGAGATCAACCTTATGGTTGGAGTGGACAAGGGCAAATCGGACCGTTTCATGGCCTAAGTGCATCTATAAACAACGCCCATACTCAAAATATGGACCCTTTATCACAATCGACACTCGTTGACCCCGTAATGGATATTGATACGGATGTTTATTTAGCTACGCTTTTACAAAATGCAGCAAACCCTAAATATAAATATGATATTGAGAGTGGCATTTTACCTTCTGAATTTTTTAAGAGAGTTGATCCAACTCCTGGGATAGAAGGGGTACTTGAACTCATACGAGGGCCAAGTTATCCAAAAGTATCCTATCCTACAAGTACAGGTTTGTTTTCAAGCTCCCCTGGATTTAACGCATGGGAACAAATTAATGCTATGAGTGCCTATATGAATTCCCTACATCCACCTAAAACAGGACTTAAAAAAGACTCTACAACATTTGAGGAAGGAAAAAGAGTTTTTGCAAAAGCGGGCTGCATTACATGTCATGCAGGGCAATATTTCACTAGCAATAGATTAATTAAAGCAGAAGAAATTAAAACGGAAGGTTCTCGTGCAAAGGGATTTAAGGGAACCGAAAAGTTTTTCGATCAACAACCAAAATTATACTCAATAGAAACACCGGTTCCACTCCCAAAGAATCCAAAGATTGAAGAGATCAGCTTAAATAGGGAGGAAGAAAAGGAACTTAAACTGGGCTGGGCTCATGAAGAGTCAAATGGCGGTTATAAAACAATTAGTTTGTATGGTTTGTATTGGAGTGCTCCTTACCTCCATGATGGAGGTGTCGCTGTCGGTCCTAAAGGTGAGCCTGGAATCGTAAATACCTTGATGAAAGGAATTCAACCAGATGCTAAACAAAGCTTAAAGGCATTGCTGGACTCTCGCTTAAGAAAGCAAGTGATTGAAGCTAATGCATCCTCTAAAAAACTGCAGACTGCACACGTACTAGGTGAAGGACATGAGTTTTGGGTGGATGAGACGACTGGATTTACTGAAGAGGAACAACATGCACTTGTTCATTATTTGCTTAGGTTAACAGACTGAGGAGATGCAAAAGCACCTTCTCGGTTTTTTAATTAGTTGCAATTCGTCCAAAATTATTGTATAATTTTTAACCGTGTTGATTTTTTTGCATATAATGATGATAACAGACAAATGAGGAAAGGAGAATCTAGAAAGTGCTTTTTAATAGATTGCAAGAGAAAGATAGTCCTGTTAAAGATCCGCTTGAATTAAGAAAGAACTTAGTCGAGCTGGAATTTCAGCTTTTTCGAATGCAAGAAAATATAAAGGAAATATCTAAGAAAAACCAAGTAATCGGAATCGATCAAACAAAAGACGATAAATGGGTCATTGTTTCTGCTGAGGATAATGGAAATCAATGTAAAATTATGGTAAACAATTGTGAAGAACCTTATAAAGGAACATGGGATTTCTCGATACATGCGATTTATACAAATGAAGATTCCATCCATATCGGTGATATCAAGGGACCTGCTAACCAAGGATATGGCTCCATCTGTATGAATTATCTTAAAGAATTCGCAAGAGAACAAAATATTCCTTATATTACAGGAGATATCGCTGAACGAGACTGGGATCATGTTGATAGGCTTGTTCATTTTTACGAAAAACATGATTTTCAAGTAGATATTAATCATAAAGAACGATCTGGTGAAATTGTTTGGTATGAATAAAGAATGAGGCTGTACTCTAAGTTCCTACTCCTTAGAATACAGCCTCTTTGTTTGATATTGTTATTTTCATAAAGCTTCCCATCTTTTTCTTAAACCTTCTCCTAAAATATTAAATGTAAAAATGACGTAGGTTAACGCCAGTGCCGGGAATAATGGGATCCAGGTGGCTGATAAAATATCATTTTTACTATCCCCAAGCAGGGTGCCCCAGTTATAACCTTGATTTTGGAGTGGCGGTGTTCCATCTGGAAATATTTGATAATCAATAAATACTTTAAATACACCTAGCTGACCTATAAGTAGTGCCATTCTCCCCAAATCCATAATAAAATGAATGAGGATTTGCGGACCTAAAACTGGGAGGTGATGGCCAAACAAAATATAACTTTGTTTACTTCCAATCGTTATGGCTGCATCAATATAGGGTTTCTTCGAAATTGAATGTGAAAGCTGCTGAAACACCATCCCTACTTTTCCTATTTCTAGTAATGCTACCGTACAAACTATAAGTAAAAACCTCTCATTTGTATAGTTAAAAAGTGGCATATTAAACAATAGCAAAGCCATAAAAATTAGTGGGATTCCAGAAAGCATAGAGTTCCAGGTCGATAGAAAATAATAAATAATCCCTTTCCCTTTACTAGCAAGTAGACCTAAAGGAATAGCAAATAAATATTTTAAAAAGGTTACAGCAAGCATAAAGTAGAGGGTATCTTTAGCTCCTAAAACAATTAAGCTTAGAAGATCCCTACCATCCCGATCGGTTCCCAACCAATCATCACTAGAAGGTGGATGAGGGGCCTTTGCAAATTTTACTGGTCCTTCTTCATAAAAGCGTATTCGACCTTCACTGAATTCTGTATCAATAAAAGGGAGAAAAGGTCCAATATATGTAAAAAACATGAGTATAAGGAGCAAGATAACACCAATTGTTAATTCCTTATTCTTCATCATACACTTCTCTCCCTTGGATCAAAGTAATAGCGAAGTAGGTGCGAAACAATTTGTGTAGCAAATACAACCGTCATAAACATCAAAGCTAATGCAATCATTAATTCTCTTTCATGTGGGATTGCTGTATATAGCCGATATGCCGCCCCTTTATAATCTAAGAACAACTCTAAAATCAATAAATTAGATAGGAGTAAAAGCATTAGAGATGGCAAGTTACTAAATACTGTACTTAGTGAATTTTGCAGCATATGGCGATAAACAATATAACGATCCTTGAAACCTTTCGCATATGAAACTTGAACATACTGCTCTCCTTGTTCAGTAATGAGGGCATTGCATGTAATCTTTGCAACATACGTCATTGGATAGACAGTGACGACGAGAGATGGAAGTATAAATGCATACCATTTTTCATATTCAAATACATCGATAAATGGAAAATAGAATAAGAGAATCCAAATAAGTGCGATGATAAAGAAAAAATCAGGAAATGATTGTGTTAATGATGTTAATCTATCACCCAGAAGCTTTGTCCACCGATGGCGATTACGATAATCAAAGATCCCCTTTAGGATACCTAAACAAATAATTAAAAAGAATGATGTTAGTATAACTTTCATCGTTCTTGGAAAGACACGTTTTACTTCCTCAATAACTAGAGTCTTAGATTTAGTGACACCAAGGTCTCCTTCTAATACAACCTTCTTTATATAGGTAGTTGCTTCAGGGATATAATCTTCAAAAGTCCCTGATATGCTAGGTAATACTTTTTCATGATGTTGAACGATTACTGCATCTCGTGGAAAATAAACAATCATAATAATTAACAATATCGATAATAAATAAATAAAACCTGTTCGGAGCATATATCGTGCTAGCAACCTTTCCCCTCCTTTTTTATTCATATACTATCCTATAATATTAACAGAATATTACATATATTGAAAGAAAAGGAAAAACCATATCACAATGACATGGTTTTATAAACTATATATTACCAAGGTAATGGATTCCCTTGATAATCAATATAACTAACGTGATCCACTGAACGTGGCTCTTTCAATATTTGATTCACGATGCCTGTTGCAGACTCAATTGGTTCTACTGGTGCTTCAGTATTCAATTCACCAAACATAAAGGAGCGCATATAACCTGGTTGGAAAGCATACACATGAACTCCATATTCTTTTAAATGATTATTTAAAATCGCAGACTGCATGTTTAGCGCTGTTTTTGTCATAGAATACCCATACTCTTGTTTACGCCAACAATCCGCTATACTACCAGCTTCTGAGGAAATATTCACTAAGCGTTTTTCCTCACCCTTAATTAATAGATTTACCACAGAATTTGTGACACGAAGTGGACCTAGTGTGTTTGTATTGTAGAGTTTCATCATATCGTCAAAATTTAATTCTTCAAAAATATCACCTGAAGAATCCTTT
>JBEQAC010000176.1:0-6989 GCA_041640535.1 Bacillaceae bacterium | reverse complement strand
CCATACAATTTGAAGGTCATTTTGTATTACATTTTTAATGTTTGCGATAGTTAACGGAACCCGTTAAGATTTGCTAGTTCTCTTTTTTATCTTAATCTATTAAATTTAGGAAGCATGAGAACCGTCCCTAGCTTCCCAACACAACTCGGAAACCACAGTTGCTTGTAGAACTGTCTGGTGTATTCGAGCTTCTTGCTGCTACGCGATATCTGTTGCAGTAAGAATGGTGACAAAGGAACGAGCCACCACGCATGGATCGATTTCCTGTTTGTTTTGTATACGTTGGATTTTCATTGCTTGTAACTCGATGATAATTTGGGGTAAACCAGTCACTACACCATTCCCATACATTCCCGGACACATTGTATAAACCATAGCCGTTTGGTTCATAAGTATCTACTGGTGCTGTTCCAATATACCCGTCGCTCTGATCATTCGCCGCTGGAAACTTCCCTTGCCAGATATTACATTTATGCTCGCCATTAGGGGTAAGGTCATCTCCCCAAGGGTATGTTTTCTGAACGAGTCCTCCTCGGGCAGCAAACTCCCACTCGGCTTCTGTTGGAAGTCTTGTTCCAGACCACTTACAATACGCCTCCGCATCATTCCATGAAACATGAGTGACAGGATGGTTCATTCTGTCAGTAATACCGGAATCAAATCCTTCTGGGTTCTTCCAGGATGCACCTTCAACAGGCAGCCACCATGGTAGTCCTTGTGGTACTTGGAATACTTTCGCTTTTACTTCTTCTGAAGCTAATAGATGAAAAACATAAGACCATCCGAAGCGCTCTGCTTCTGTTACATAGCCTGTTGCGTCAACGAAGGCCTTAAAGTCTTGATTTGTTACAGTATAAGGGGAGATATAGAAGGAATTAATTTTCACCTTACGAATTGGGCCTTCCCCATCACTTGGAAACCCTTCATTCGATTCTGTTCCCATCAAAAACTCTCCGCCTTCGATATGAACAAAGTGGGATGTATCAATCGTGGCTTTTACCGTTTCCTTCATTTTTGGAATAATCGATTGATCTAACTCTACTGTCTTTTCTCGGCTCGCTGTACAACAAGATTTTACGTTCTGTTCCATGTTCAAGGTTCGCCTCCAATTTTTGAAAGATATATGATTAATCAGAAAGTTGTTTGATTACTTTAGCAGCGGCACCTATAGCTACGGCATCGTCACTTAGTTTACTTTTCTCAAATAGCACCTTATATGTTGGCACGTAATAGGTTTTATTTAACGCAACTCGAATCGCTTGTTGATAAAATAAATCATTGCCTGAAATAAGTGGACCACCCAAAATCACTTTTTGTGGGTGTAAAATATTGAGCAAATTAGCAAGTCCAATTCCAAAGTAGGAAGCGGCTTCATTAATAATTTCTATCACTAAAGGATCCTTTTCCCTTAGGGCTTGTTCGATGATAGAGTATTTAATCTCGTCAATTGGGAACTGATTTAATGAAGAAACTCTACCAATTTTCAACGCACTTTTTACTGCTTGCTCAACAGCATAAGTAGAGACATAGGTCTCCCAACTTCCGTAGTTTCCACTGGAATGTCGAGGGGACGGACCATCACTTTGGATAATCATTTGTCCTACTGCACCTTCCATATCCACAGCCCCGTAAACAAGTTGTCCACCTGATATCATGGCTGAACGAATACCGACCCCTACATGAAGATATAGTAAATGCTCAATGCTGTCACCAGAATCAAGCCAATGCTCACCTAAGATGGCTGTATTTGTTCCATTATCTAATGTAACATAAAAACCTAGTCTTTCTTCAGAAATTCCACAAATATCAACATTTTTCCAATTAGGAGAAGGGAAATTTTGCGGATCTAGAATTCTTCCACTTTGACGATCTAGTGGACCTACTGCTCCAATTCCGATTCCTAAAATCTTGTCCTTTTGAATTTGATGACGGTCAAGCATCTGTTGTACCACTTTTACCATCTCCTGAAGTAAACGATCAGGAGTCATTTTCCGATCCATCTTCCACATATAATCGTCCAATTTATTTAAATGCAAATCACATAATACAAGTCTTGATTTTGTTCTAGAGATATCTAAACCAAATACATAGGCAAAGGTTGGATTTGTTTGATATAGAATCGGTCTTCTTCCTCCGCTTGATTCCCCTAGCCCAACTTCAAGGATTAACCCCTGGGCTGTTAATTCGTCAAGCAATCGAGTAAGAGTACTCACCGTTAATCCACTAATTTCCTTTAAATCGGTTTTGGATATGGTCCCTCGTCTTCGGATCGCCCCATAAACTTCCTTTGCTTTCCGAGTCGCGATAATATCACTTGGTATCATGTTACACGTCCTATCATTCTATTATGAGTAGAGTGCTATCCCCACTAATCCTGATATTAGTATGACATAAACCGGATGAATTCGGAAGCGTATTAACGCTAATAACGATAAGCCAAAAATGATAACCAAGCTCAATGTATGCCATGAAAATGAAGAAACTAATCCATTATTCATAGCAAATAAAATGGCGGCATAAACAATAAGACCAGTAATGATCGACCGAAGTCCATAAAAAGCTGATTTGACCATCATGCTCTTCTGAACTTTATAAAAGATGGTGCCGATTGCAAGAATAATAATTAAAGAAGGTAAAATCATGCCTAAAGCAGAGGTAAACGCTCCAAGTACGCCCATTTGCTTGTAACCAATGATAATGGCACTATTGGTTGCAATTGGACCAGGTGACATTCCCGCTACCGCAATAATATCTGTGAATGCTTGTGCAGTCATCCAATCATGTCTTTGGACAACCTCCTCTTGAATAAGAGGAATCATCGCATACCCTCCACCAAATGATACGAGACCAATAATAAAGAACGTACTAAATAATTCCCATAGCATGTTGTGTCATCCCTTTCCTAAATACCATCTCCAAGATAAAAGTCGGGCTTCAGTTTTTCTTCTTTTTCTAACTTAATGCTTATACCTAATTTCTTCTTTAACGCAATAATACCGATACCGACTAATCCGCCACATATTATTAATAACGCAGGGTGAATATGTACAAAGAACATCAAAGCAACCGTGATCGCAATAAGGGCAACTGTTGTTTTATCAACCACTGCAGTTTTCCCAATTTTAATTGCAGCGTACGTGATCAATGCTACAATCGTCGCTCGTATAGAAACAAAAGCAGCCTCCACTTTTGGGTTATCTTGAACTTTTAAGAAGAACAAACTTAGCATAACAACAATAATAAAGGTTGGAAGTAATACACCTGTCATCGCAACAATGGCACCAGGAACACCTGCTAAACGATAACCAATGAAGGTAGCAGAATTGATGGCAATTGCACCAGGAACAGATTCCGCAACAGCAAAAATATCGGTAATATCTTTTGTTTTCACCCAACCTCGCTTCTCCACTACTTCCCTTTCAATAAGAGGAATCATCGCGTATCCCCCACCAAAAGTAACCGGCCCAATTTTTAAAAAGGAAATAAAAATCTGTGCAAGAAGCTTTAAATTAAACGATTGTGTTTTCATACAGATCACTCCTTTCAAGTTCAATAGATTCTAAGTTTATTATACACCACTTTATTTCATTTTGGAATAAAGTATTCTTTAATCCCAAAAAATTTTTCAATAGTACAACCAACAAACAAGATAAATCCACTACGTTTATTTCATTTTGATTTAAAGTTGATAATATTCATTAGATTACTTGGAATTAGATAAATAGAGTTTTAGGATATAGAAGTAATAAAAGTGAGGTTTAAAAAATAATATACCTTAGCCCAGCAAAACACTGAACTAAGGCATTTTTCTTCTATATAAAGTTAGTTCGAAAAGAATTACGATTAGACTGAAATTCGTTTATTACTTAGATCCTGGTGATTATTTTTTCTTTGTCTAATTTCATCAAGCATCTTCAAATAGAATTTACTGTCAATTTTATACCACTTTAATGCAATAATTGTAGCAACGTGACCTAGAATTGGAATGATTGTGTAGAGGTAAATAATCATTTGAACAGCTTCAGCTGATTGCGCTTGTCCTGCAACATAGCCTGAACTAGCCAATAGAGCTCCTGCCATTAACCCACCAACAGCTTGACCTAGTTTGTTGACAAAAGTCATGCTTGAAGTTACGATTCCAGCACCTCTAATCCCGGTTTTCCACTCACCATATTCAACACAGTCAGGTAACATCGCCCAGCAAATCGCACCTGTCGTTGGACCAAGCATCGTCGCAATGACTGCTGCCGTAAAGATAACCGATACCATTTCAGCAGGTGTAACTAATAGTACAAGTAACGGGATGATCGAGATAATACTACCGTACAGAAAAACACCCTTTTTCTCGAATTTTTTAGACAAATATGGTAAGAAGATGTAAATTGGTACGGATAACAATGTACCAACAAGAGCTAAAATTGGGAATAATTCCGGCCTTTCAATAACATATGTCCAATAATACATGGTTACAGCACCTTGTACCGCGAAAGAAATTAAATTTGTACACATAGCAATTGTTAGCATTATTAAAGGTTGATTCTTAGCAACTAATCCTAATTGATCTTTGAAACTATGCTTTATTTTTGGTTCATTTGGGACCTCCACGTCAGGAGTATCATGATGTTTGGCACTGCTTGCACAAATCCAGAAACTTGTTGTTACAACTACTCCAAACAGAGCTGCTGTTAGTACCCAGCCCTGGTCCCCTCCTCCGAAAATACCTACAATAGGCAAGACTAAGGATTGAGCAATTAGGGCAGCTGGAATTGACATAAATTGCTTAGCAGTTGCCAACAAGCTTCTTTGATGTGGATCTTGACTCATTACGGCTGTTAATGAATGATATGGAATATTGGCTACTGTTGTAATAATCGAGTAAAAAATATAGGTTGTATAAATATAGACAATTTTTTGAGTCTCTGGTAAGTCTGGAATCCAAAATAATAAGACAAGTGAAAAACCTACTAAAGGAGCAGAAAGTATTAGCCAAGGACGATACTTTCCTAACTTTGACTTAGTTCGGTCTGCAATCATCCCCATGATTGGGTCAGTAACAGCATCAATAAAACGAGTAATGAAAAACAATGTCCCTACCAATGCTGGAGATACTCCTGCCATTTCGGTATAGAAAAACATTAAATAGAACATAACTAGGACAAATGGAATATTGGATCCAAGTCCTCCAAACGAATACTTAAATATTTCACCTTTAGTTGTAACTCTAGATGAATCCTGCATATTAAAAACTCCTTTATTCATAAAATAGTTTTTAGTTAGTACGGCCTGCTATCCCTGTTACGTATCGCTTGTTTTTAAAGCGCTTTTATAATTTTATAAAGTGGAAACGCTGTTAAATTTTTAATATTACCCAGTCTGATTTAGAATCTATTATAGGTTCTTTAGAAAGTCCACCTGTTTTGATCCACCAATCATCAACCATGTCTCTTAAGTTCTTTTTAATAGAATCATATGAAGATTCACTAGAAATGTTTAATAGTTCATCTGGGTCATTTCTTAGATCATACATTTCTTCTATATCATCATCATAATAATATACGTATTTATATTGTTCGGTTTGTATCCCTCTAAATGGATGCTGTCCCCAGTAAGCTTTATAGTGTTCAATAAACACATGGGATTCCGGCTGCTCTTTATCTAGTAATGGTAATAATGATGGAGAAAATGATGGAGGTATATTGATTCCTGCCGCATCTATCATTGTTCCAGCTAAACTAGCACTTGAAGTTAACTCCCTTACTTCCTCCCGTTTCGAAGATACCCATGGCAAATAGACTAGCAAAGGAACGTGATAGAGTTCTTTATATGGTAAAACACCTTTTAACCTAAGCCTATGAGCTCCTTGCATATCACCATGGTCGGAAGTAAAAACAATCATCGTATTCTCTAAAAGCTTTTTCTCTTCAAGCTTATCCAAAACCTTACCTAAGTTGCGGTCCATTAATGAAACTAATTTTCGGTATTTTTTCGCATCTTCCCTGACTACCTCTTCGGGAAGTTGAGATTCTTCTGATTGAGCTCTTTTTTGCTGATGTACAGGCTTAGTAGATAAATCATCCTTGTAATAGCTTAAAGGAATAGGCATATCATTTTTCTCAAATCGATCATTAAATGCACTGATATCCTCAAATGGTCCTTTACCTGGCTGGTTAGGATGCGGCATATACCAAGATACATGCATAAAAAATGGATCTTCTCGATTATAGTCATCTAAATAATTTAACGTTTGAGCAGTAGTATGAGCATCTTGATAACTATAGTAATTTGGATTTTGATTAGCACCCGTTAAATCGATACCATCTGCTCGATAATCGGTGACTCGAAAACCGTAGTCAGACGGCTTACCTCCGAGATGCCACTTCCCGAAGTATACGGTTTCATATCCTCCGTCGTTAAAAGTATAGGCTATATTTTCGTCTTCTGGATCAAGCATATGACCAATAATATTTACCCCAACTTCATGTGGATATCTTCCTGTCATCCAAGTGGCCCGTGAAGGGGTACATTGTGCGGATGTTACAATGTGATTGGTAAATTTTATTCCCATATTTGATAATTTATCTAGATTAGGAGTGTAATAGTTTTTACGATTTCCCATAGCATCCACTCTTTGTTGATCGGTTGTAATAAAGATAATATTTTTAGGTTTCATCTCTACCCTCCTAAATAATTCGTTAGCTATCTGTAAACACCCCAACAAACAAGGGGTGTTTACATGGCTCATGACTTTGTTTCCCCATTTAAATAAGAAGAATAAAGTTGATTAGTTATTAATCATCCGTTTACATTCTATCTAAATAAATTCTTCATCATTGTTCTAGCAAACTCAATTCTTGCTGTATCCGGTTCTTCCGGAAACTCCTGAGGATGCTTTTGTTTTAGTTCATTATATTGATGTTCTCTTCCAGTTTCGATCAGTCTCTTACCATAATTTTTTAGATAGCCCTTCGCATGATAAGGTCCACCTTCTT
>JBEQAC010000175.1:0-7001 GCA_041640535.1 Bacillaceae bacterium | reverse complement strand
CAATTGGTAATCAATATGCTCTAAAGGGGAGCTTAAGTCAACCATCCTCTGCTAGAAATCCAAATTCCTTCAATTATCAAACTTACCTATATCGTAAAAACATCCATTGGATCTTCCAACCTGAATCAATTTCTATTAGCCAATGCCAAAAGACGAAAGAAGGACTTTACCTCTATCTAATGATTAAAAGGCAGCAAGGGATTGAATTAATAGAGAGATATTTTCCTTTAGATGTGATTGGAATTGTTCAAGCTCTAATGTTTGGTGAGCGCGCTTCAATAACAGATGAAATCCTTTCATCGTATCAATCCCAAGGAATTGTCCACTTACTCGCAATTTCAGGATTACATGTTGGTTTTTTAACTGGCTTAGTATTCTTTCTACTAATTAGAATAGGTGTTACTAGGGAACATGCAACAACCATGCTGATGATGATTTTGCCGTTCTATATGGTAATTGCAGGAGGAGCTCCATCTGTTTTAAGAGCTTGTTTAATGACGATGCTTTTACTAATTAGTATAAAGTGGAAGAACAAATTGTCTCCTTTAGATGCGGTCAGTATTGCTTGCATCATCATTCTATTTTATAACCCTTATCTTATATTTGAAGCTGGTTTTCAACTCTCCTTTATTGTTAGTTACTCCCTTATTCTTTCAGGAAAAATTCTTAAGTCGACCGGTCATTTTTTTGGTATGATCCTAAAAGTAACGACCATAGCACAGATAAGTGCACTACCTGTTATCTTAACAAACTTTTATGAAATTTCACTCATAAGTATTCCTTTAAATATGTTCTTTGTTCCTCTTTATTCCTTATTTATTTTACCTCTAACTTTGGCAACCTTTCTTTCCCTTCTTATCTTTGCACCTTTAGGGGAATTATTTGTGCTTTTACTAACATACGTTCTACGAATCACAAATTCGATAGTCACTTGGATTTCAAGCTATCAGTTTGGTATCCTGACCTTCGGAAAGCCTGCATTTCTATTTATAGGATTGTATATTTTAAGTATATTTTTTCTTTTTTATAGCTGGGAAAGGAATAAGAATACAAATGTCGCCCTGACAATCTTTTTAGTGGTATGTGTAACACATTATTTCAGTTCTTATCTGAACCCTTATGGCGAAGTGACAGTATTGGATATAGGGCAGGGTGATACGATTTTTATTAGACTGCCTTATCAGAGGGCGGCGTATATGATTGATGTCTCAGAAAAGCTATCTTTCGGAAAAGAAGATTGGCAAGAGAGGAAGAAAAGCTATTCAGTAAGTAGTGATGTGGTCATTCCCTTCTTAAAATCGAAAGGAATAAGGAAACTAGATTCTTTAATCATTACACATGGAGATTTTGATCATATTGGTGGAGCAGCTACCTTAATGAATGAAATCGAAATTAAGAAATTACTTCTTGGACAGGGGAATAATGAAAATAATCTTGAGAAACAGATCATTACAATGGCTAATAAGAAAGATATTCCGATTATGATTGTAAAAAGCGGTGATTATTGGAAGATTGATCAGACCATATTTTACGTATTAGCTCCAACAGGTAAGAAAAGCTCAGCGAATGATCAGTCTATTGTCATATTTACTGAGTTAGGAGGAGTGAGGTGGTTATTTACTGGGGATTTAGAAGAAGAAGGAGAACGAGACCTGTTACACCGTTTCCCAAAGTTGGAGGTTGATATTCTAAAAGCAGGGCATCATGGTAGTCGGACATCATCAACAGAGCTCCTTTTAGAACATACGAAGCCTAAGATAGCGTTAATTTCAGTCGGCAGAAATAATCGGTACAAACATCCTCATCAAGAGGTGCTTGACAGGTTAAAGAAACATGAGGTGGAAATATTTCGAACGGATCAACAGGGTGGGATTGTATTTAAATTTACGAAAAAGAAAGGAACGTTTACAGTCATGATTCCATAGTATGAAGTATACTTAAATAATGTTTTTAACATGGGAGAAGGTTTCAACTTAATAAAAATGAGACTGTATCAACAGTCTCATTTAAATACTATGTAGTTGTACCTCAAAAACCATGTTTAGCTGCACTTAGTCTATTATGAACCAATAAGCTTAATAACGGTTGCAATTACAAATAATGTTGCAAAAAATCCAAATGAAACTATAAATCCTACGCCTGAATCAACAGCGTCATTTCGTTTTGTTTGGACATTTTTTTCAAATTCGTTCACTTTAACCCCTCCTATATCGTCTAAAAGAAAGAATTCTTCATGCTTTAGTTTATACTTTTTGACACTCAAAACTGAACAAGATAAATTTTAGCTCAAGTTTTTCTTTATTGTTTAGTATAAGTGAATTCACAAAAAAAATCTACAACTTCATGCATTCTATACTGTCAACTGTTGTCACAAATAGATTCAATTAAATCGGGAAAAATAAATGTAACAAACTACAATCGTTAATGGGAGTGTTTCCTAGGGCAGTCTCATTAACGTTCATTATAGATAAGGGACTGACACTCCAAGTCGGGTCCCTTCATTACTTTTGGATTGAAATAAACTCAGATCTTCGATAGGATAGATGAAAAAGCCCTTAATGGAGAATATATGATGAACCTTGAGTTATGGAAAAAAATAAAACAAAATAATTTATCTTCTACATATTTATTATATGGAACAGAAATGTTTTTAATCAACGAAACCAAAAATTTACTTATTAATGCGGTTGTAAGTGAAGAGGAAAAGGATTTTAATTTATCGACATTTGACTTAGAAGAAATACCAGTTGAGGTGGCCTTAGAGGATGCTGAAACTTTGCCATTTATGGGAGAAAAACGAGTAGTACTTTTAAAAAATCCCTCTTTTTTGACAGCCGAGAAAAATAAAATCGAGCATAATATAGCAAAGCTTGAAGCCTACTTAAATCAGCCTGCACCCTACACAATCATTGTTTTTATTGCTCCATATGAAAAATTGGACGAGCGAAAAAAGATAACGAAAATGCTTAAGCGTGAAGCTGAGGTACTGGAAGCAAGAAATCTAAGTGAAAAAGAATTGCTTCACTGGATGAAGGAACGCGCTACAACTTATGGAGTTGAAATATTAGATACATCAGCCACAATGATTCTTTTGTTAGTAGGTTCGAACTTAATGCAAATTACCCAGGAAATTGATAAAATGGCGATGTATGTGGGGCATGGTGGTAAGATAACGGATGAAGTCGTATCAATGCTTGTTCCAAGAACATTAGAGCAAAATATATTTACTTTAATTGAAAAAGTAGTGCAACGAAATTTAAATGAGGCTCTCCGTATTTTCTATGATTTATTAAGAAATAATGAGGAACCAATAAAGTTATTAGCATTATTTGCTACACAATTTCGTTTAATTCTTCAAGTGAAAGAGATGTCAAAAAGAGGCTATGGTCAACAGCAAATTGCAGGGAATTTAAAGGTTCATCCTTTTAGGGTAAAATTAGCTGCTGGACAGGCAAACCTTTTTTCAGAACAAGAGCTTGTTCAAATTATGAATAAAATTGCTGAAATGGATTATGAAATGAAGAGTGGGAAAATGGACAAGCAATTATTGCTGGAATTATTTATCATGAGTCTAGCCAAAAAATAAAAAAATCAGCCTTAAGGATGGCGAGAATAGATTAATCACAACATACAAAAAAACGACTCAGAAGAGTCGTGTTTTTTTTTGTTTTGGCTGTTTAACTTTTTAGCTAAACGAGACTTTTGACGGTTTGCAACGTTTTTATGAATAAGGCCTTTGCGAGCTGCTTTATCAAGCTTGCTAGCTGCTTCTAAGTAAGCTGCCTTTGCGTTTTCCGCGTCATTATTTGTAACAACTGCTTCGAAACTCTTAACAGCTGATCTCATAGCTGATTTTTGAGAAGCATTTTGTGCTTTGCGCTCATTGCTAGTTTTTACACGTTTGATTGCTGATTTAATGTTTGGCATACTTTCACCTCCTGGACATATCGAGATTATATAAACTCGATCATTCAATACCAATGTAACGAATCTTCAAGTGAAAATTCACATGTTGGAACAAATGATATTCTATCAAACCACAGGTAATAATGCAATACAATAATGCATTTGGAAAACTTATTCTTTACTAGATAGGTGTATATTCTAGTTTCCTGTATGAATGAAGCTCTATCAGGTAAAAATAAAAATATATTTGTATTGGGAGGTTTTAGTATTGGCTGAAGAACTTGATTTAAGTAAATTTTCAGTACGTACGGACTTAGCAGTTGAAGCAAGAGAGATGGTAGTAGAAGAACGTAATAAAACAATAGGTCAAGAAGAAGAACCTATTTCAGATATTCGTGGTGTGATCATTAAAGAACGTGAAATTGATGGGATTTCTATCACGTCAATGCAAATTACAGATGAAGGTGCACAAGACCTTGGCAAAAAGGCTGGTAATTACCTGACTTTAGAAGTACAAGGAATTCGCCAAAAGGATACTGAACTACAGGAAAAAGTACAGGAAGTTTTCGCGAAAGAATTTAGTGCATTTATTAAGAACATCGGAATAAAAGAAAATGCAAGCTGTTTAGTAGTAGGACTTGGAAACTGGAATGTAACTCCTGATGCTCTTGGTCCTATCGCAGTTGAAAATCTAGTAATAACAAGACATCTATTTAATCTTCAACCAGAGAGCGTTCAGGAAGGATTTCGTTCCGTTAGTGCAATAGCTCCTGGAGTAATGGGGATAACTGGGATTGAGACAAGCGACATCATTTATGGTGTGGTAGAAAAGTCAAAACCTGATTTTGTCATTGCGATCGATGCTCTAGCATCTCGTTCAATTGATAGAGTTAATTCTACAATTCAAATATCTGATACAGGAATCCATCCGGGTTCTGGGGTAGGAAATAAACGGAAAGAACTGAGCAAGGAAACGCTAGGCATTCCAGTCATTGCCATTGGGATCCCAACCGTTGTTGATGCTGTTTCCATTACAAGTGATACCATTGATTATATTTTGAAGCACTTTGGAAGAGAGATGAAAGAAGGAAACAAACCTTCTAGATCATTAGTGCCTGCAGGTCTTTCTTTTGGTGAAAAGCGTAAACTAACAGATGAGGATCTGCCAGATGAAAACAGCCGTAACACATTTTTAGGTATTGTAGGAAATCTTCCTGATGATGAAAAAAGAAGACTCATTTATGAAGTATTATCACCACTTGGTCATAATTTAATGGTAACACCAAAGGAAGTCGATGTTTTCATTGAGGATATGGCAAATGTCATTGCTGGTGGATTAAATCAAGCCCTGCATGGGCAAATCGATTCATCCAATGCAGGTGGGTATACACACTAATAAATTGAATCTAGCAGTTCTACTCTTTCAAGCTTGTTCATATTGATAGTATAGACAAGCCTTGAAGGAGGAAGAAAATGAAAAGCTATCGATCTCCAGGAATGATGGTAACGGTTCAAGGGACAAGCATACGAAAAGGAATTATCCTATTAATTTTAGGTGTGATGATGACATTTATGCTTACAGCAGTCATGACTTCCTTAAAGCCCCAATTCCGTTTATCGTCTTCTTCCATAAATAATATTGCAACTACACTTACAGGAGAATCTTTAATTTATTTATTAGGATATGAGAACCACTACTTTAAACAAAGCTTACCTGAGACTAGCAAACCACCTAATTATTCAGCGCTCATTTTTCATGCTGCTACCAGCATTAATCCCGATGATCCAAGAAGTCTTTTAGGGAGAGAGTTGCCTGGTTTTTCCATATTTGATTCAAAAATTATTGTTGCTGGACAAGGGACAAACTATACAAACCTACCGATTGAATCTTCTCCGCCGTTAGAGGTTTTATTGGCGGAACGTGAGGCTTCTCTTGAGAGCCTTAATGTAGATGATCCTGATTCAGGTAAACCTGTTACCCCTCCTACAATGACAACAGGAGATAAAAAGGTTGTCTATATTTACCATACGCATACAAGAGAGTCTTATTTTCCACACCTAAAAGGTGTCGATACTTCTGATCCTAATAATGCTTTTCATCCAGAAGTGAATGTCACTTTAGTCGGTAAAAAACTAGGAGAAGAATTAGAAGCCAAAGGGCTAGGTGTAGAAGTTAATACAAAGGATATGACTGATATCTTATTAAAAAATAAATGGCAATATGGTCAGTCTTATAATGCATCAAGGTCGGTTGTAGCATCAGCTATGGAAAATAATAGAGATTTAACATATTTAATTGATATTCATAGGGACGCTGCACGAAAGGAAACTACAACAGTCACAATTGATGGGAAAAAATATGCAAAGACATGGTTTGTTGTTGGTGGAAATAATGTAAATGCACAAGAAAACACTAAAATTGCTCAGGATCTTCACTATCTTCTTGAAAAGAAATACCCTGGACTTAGTAGAGGGGTTACCGAAAAGAAGGGTGCAGGTATGGACGGAAAATACAATCAAGACTTATCAGCAAATGCGATGCTGATTGAATTTGGTGGAGTCGATAATACGATGGATGAATTAAATCGTACCGCAAAAGCGGTTGCTGATGTCCTTGCCGAATATTATTGGCAAGCAGAGAAAGTTAACTCAAACACAGATGAAGATAGCAACAGAGAATAATATCCTTAAAGGGGATAGTGAAATGGTGAAATTCATGATGAAGTGCTTCCTTTTATCCATCGTTCTTTTAATCGGTGTATTAATAGGGATGCAAGAAGCGGGTCAAGGGATGAAGAAGATGAGGGGATATGAGGACCCCTCACTTCAAAGTGCATTTCATATCAAAAGTAGCCCTGGTGAGGTGGAGGCGTCTGTATTTGGAAGGAAGCTCGCTAGTCATGACCTGGAAGAAAAACAAAAGCAGCTTGAAGAAGTGGAGGCCTTTAATTTCTTTTCAAGCATAGGAAAAAAACTCGGTGAAGCCATCAGTGCCCTCTTTGAAAAACTGTTGACAGAGGTCTCCGATGGAATAGGGAAAGCGATTGAGAAAATCTAATACCAATATCGGCCCGATTTTTAATCAGGCCTTTTTT
>JBEQAC010000174.1:0-7020 GCA_041640535.1 Bacillaceae bacterium | reverse complement strand
ATGGTTATCATGTGCTAGAAGCTTCTTGATCAACCCTTAATCAATATTTTTAAAAAATCACCAATTGGTGGTTTATTTGTTATGCTCTTTTCTAGATATTGTGGTCGTACTAGTTATTTCAGACTTTACCTCCTAGTTCAGTATGTTTTATGGTATGCACCTAGGAGGTATATGACCTGATATAATTGCCTATTTATCCATCGGTTAGACTCATTAGTGAATCATGTTGTCATCTTTGTTATCAATATACAGAGTTCCATCCTTTTGTACTTCCGCGTAAAATACTTCTGAAACACTTCTCACTCCCGCATTCTCTAATTGTTGGTTTAGCCAACTATAATCAAGATTTAATCTTGAAAGATTATTTATATTAACAATTCCATCAGATATCACTTCTGTTGATGATGGATAAACATTAACTTTATTTTGTATATTTAAATCACTCCTTGTAACCGGTTGTTTCTCTTGTTTTTTCATAACGGAAAGGTACCCACTGGTTTCGAAAATGGCATAATCTACATCTTCGATGGAAAAGACACCACTTTGACGTAGTAAAGAATTTAAAGCGTCCATATCCAAACGGGTAGATTTCAGAGAATTCTCCATAACCTTTCCATCCTTTATAACGATTATAGGTTCGCCAGTTGTTATTTTCCTCGCACTCTTGAATTTAATATCGATAAAGCCCATCACTAGTGTAAAAATCGTCCAACCTACTAATGCTAGAATGCCATTACGAATAGAAAGATTCGGACTTATTGCTAAGTTTGCCGCAATTGAGCCAATTGCAATCGCAGAAACTAAATTAAAAAATGTCATTTGACTAATTTCTTTTCTTCCCATAATTCTAGCAAGGATAAATAAAACGATAAAAGAAAGAGCAACCCTTAACATGAGTTCCGTAATCTCCATAGATAGCCACCTTTCATTTAAAATGCTCTGTATATTAGAATGGCTAAAAAAGGAAAAGATATTCCAGCACCATCTATTGGATTATTTTTTCAATACATTTAAAAAAGAGAACTAGAAATATCTAGCTCTCTAATTCTATTCATCTATTACTATATTATTTATTTGCCTTCCACTCATCATATTGCTTTTGCTTTTCAGCAATAATTTTATCAAGACCTGCTGCTTTAAGCTTTTCATTGAATTCAGGTAAACTCTTTGCTGGTTCTAGCGTACCAGATTCAAGGCCTAATTTAAACTGGTTTAACACGTTTGTCGCCGCAGCAATTTCTGTCTTCACTGGATCTGGATTAAAGGTAAAACCAAATGCTGGCGAAACAACAGCACTATTATTAAATTCCATCATTTGATCCCAATAGTTTGAATCATTCCCTTCCCATGGATGGGTCAGTGCATTATTTCCAATCTGCCATTGACCAAATACATAATTACTTTCTGTTACACCCTCTGGAAGCGAAATGGTCCCTTCATCATTAACCGCATAGTGTTTTCCTTCAATTCCATTCGCGATTAGATTCATAATATTTTCATCTGTATAAAGAAGGTTCATGAATTCCATTGCCTTCTCAGGATTTTCGCTATTTCTCGCAATTGACATCATAAAGCTAGTTGCCCCAGTCGTATACATGTATGGTTTAGTTAGTTCTGCTGCTACCATCTCAAAACCTGTAATTCCTTTTTCCTGTGTTTCAAAACCTGGCTTCATAGTTGGAAAATAACCGAATCCTTTTCCAGCTTTCACAATATTAGCCTGAGCTTCCTGTGATGTAGCAGAATCTTTTATAATATAGCCAGCTTGATACCACTCTCTTGCTAAGTTTACAGCTTCTTCATATTTTGGATGTTCAAACATATTTACAAATTTATCATCACCCTCAAATGGTAAAACACCTAGAAAGTCACCAAAAGTATCAAAATGTTCAGCATATAATCTAGAAGCTACGGTTGAATTACCTGTATTTACTACCGGAGTTAATCCAGGCTCATTCTCTTGAATCGTTTTAAAAACTGGTCCTAAATCTTCAAATGTTTTAATTTGTGATAAATCAATATTATGTTTTTCTACAAGATCTTTTCTCATAAGAAATCCGTAATTTGCTGCCCAGTCCCTTACACTTGGAACTCCATAGGTAACACCTTCTATTTTCGTTGCATTCAGCATATGCTCAGGTATTACCTCTAGAATATCTTGTCCATGTGAAGCTAGTAATTCGTCTAAACCGACAAGCTGTCCTTTAACTGCCTGACTACCGTAGTTAAAGAGTGAGGAGGTTACAATCAAATCTAACTTTTCATTTCCTGTCAACATTAGGTTTGTTTGTTGGGTCCAAGCGGATATCCCAATTGGTAAAAGATTTACTTTAACATTTACTTTTTCTTGTGCAATTTTATTTATTTCTTCTTGTACAGCTGGTAGGTCATCTACATTTGTAAACGTTAAGAACGCCATTGTTAATTCATATGGTTCTCCTTTATCGTTACCATTAGCACCAGAATCGGAGTTCGACTGATTGTTTGAATTACATCCAGCAAGAATAGTAGAAACGACTAGAATGCAAATGAAAAACATGGATATCGATTTAAATCTTTTTAGCATGTTGATTTCCCCTTTTTATTATATTGAATAACACTGATTAAGAAAACGTAGTCAATTACGAAACTTATTTGCTTACCTTTTGTTTTTCTGCAACAAGTATATTACCCTTGTAGTCAAAGTCCGGAATATCCATCCAGCGCTTTCTTAGTTCATGGGCAATTGCCTTAGGTTTTCGGTCACGAGTAAAAATACCTTTCTTGTTTCCTTGTACACGGAATATTCCTTGGCTTGTTGCAAAGTCTGCAAAATTCCATACTTGTTCACCAATAAATTCTTCATACTCATCAAAAACTTCGTGATTCGCACGGTAAAATTCAACTTGGAACTCTTCTGTAAACATGACAGGATCAACGTCATGCAGACCTGCTATCGTATCAGCCCCATACTCCGTGAACATCATCGGTTTACCTGGACAACGTTTTTTCCAGGCGTCCAATTCTTCTCGGAGTTGTCCCTTTGCAATCTCCCACTCCCCACCTTCTACATACCAGCCGTAATAACGGTTAAAGGCAAGTACATCGATGATCTCAGCAATCTGATCTTTTTCAGGTGAAGACTGTTTCTCTGTAACAATTGTGATCGGGCGTTTTTGTGGATCAATTTCTCTCGTCAAGTTAACCAAAGGCTCAAAATATTGGAGTGCACCTATTTCTTCTGTTGCTGCCTCGTTAGCCAGTGACCACATGACAACACAAGGGTGGTTTTTATCACGAGCTACGAGCTCCTTGATTACTTGGTAATGATGATCATAGGTCCCAATGTGCTCCCATGTATTTCGGATATTTCCAGAACCCGTAAAGGTTGCTGCAAAATTCAAATGAACTCCTACAGCTGGGGTTTCATCAATAACAACAATCCCTTCACGGTCTGCCAATCGCATGATCTCTTCTGAATAAGGGTAATGAGCGGTACGGAAGGAATTTGCCCCGATCCATTTCATTAAGTTAAAATCCATCACATTTGCCGCTTCATCAAATCCCCGACCGTGAATGGCTGTATCTTCATGTTTACCGAAGCCTTTAAAATAGAATGGTTTGTTATTGATTAAAAATTTGCCATCCTTTACTTCGACTGTCCGAACACCCACCGGTTGCTCATACACATCAATAGTTTGACCTTCTTTTGTTAGCTCGATTTTTAATGAATATAAATAAGCATTTAGTGGTTCCCATAGCTTTACCTCTGGAATCTTAATTGCCCCTTCTGTTCCAATTGCTGTTGCAACAACATTTCCAGCTTCATCTATAACGCTTACATTTACATCCGCTATACCGTAAACGTCTATTTTATAATGTACTGTCCCATCGATGTAGGTAACGACTGAAACATCCTCTACATAGGTTTGTGGGGTTGTATAGATTTTTACAGGGCGATGTAATCCTGCATAGTTAAAGAAATCAAAGTTCGGTTGGTTTCTTACTACTTTTCCTATCCCTTCAACCTCACGCTCTTTATAAAATCCGACTGGTAATGTGGTCTCATCTAAAATATTATCCACTGCTACCGTTACTCTGTTTTTTCCTTGTTGTAAATATCCCGCTAGGTCCGCTTCGAATGGTAAAAAGCCTCCCTTATGTTCTACAGCTAACTTCCCATTTACATATACCTTCGCTTTATGTGTTGCTGAACCAAAGCGTAATACAATGCGCTCTCCAAATAATAAGGTTGGAATTGTAAATTCACGCTCATACCATACAAAGCCAACATGTTTACGGATTTCACCTAAAACTCCGATATCATTGTAGGAAGACGGGACTGCCATATTCATCGTGTCGGTTAATTCGCTTTCATACCACTTTTCTTCAAGACCCTTACCATTATCTAACTTGAATTTCCAAATTCCATTTAAATCAATAATGGCACGTGTTTCTGTTATAATTGGATATAACATTAAATTTTTAGCCTCCCTTTTAATTAGTTCGGTAAACTAACTAATGTAGTATTAACTTCCATAAACCTATTATAGTTAGCAATCTTTTTAAACTTTGATATTTATTTAATTATTTTGTCTTTATTTTAATATTTTCTTTTTGTATGATGTTTAAAAAAACTTCATGTTGAGGTGTAAGCAAATGAATCTTGAGAATTTACAATACATTTGCAAACTTATTTATGAACTTCATAATATTTCTGTGTTTTACCTAAACAAAAACGATGAGTTAGAGTTTCAATATTCTACTTACAATAGAGAAAGTGCTCTCTATGAATCGCATCAAGAAATGTTAAAACAATTTCACTTACCAAAAGAGCTATACAATTTTCCTTTATTTGAAACTACTAAATACTATGAAAATTACTTTATGATTCAAATCGTACATCAAAATCAATACAATGGGAGAATTATTGTAGGACCGACTCTTTCTCCTGAATTTACGAATGAAAGGCTAGTTGCACTTGTTAATGATATTTCAGATCTTATTGATACACGAGAGAAGCTCATACACTATTATCAATCACTTCCACGTATTACCAAGTTAAAATTAATAACAATGAGTATGCAGCTATACTATATGATTTATCAAGAAACCCTTGATCCCGAATATATTATTCTCAAAAATGAATCAGCAGGAGATCAAATTTTCACAATAGAAGAACCACATATGACTGTCTTACAAAATCGTGAAAATGTTTCATTTCACCTTGATTATATGGAGGAAAAAAAATTATTACAATACATTAAAGAAGGTAAAAAAGATGAATTTTCAAAAGTCTTTAAGGTTAGGCCACAAGGAAAAAAAGGGTTATTATCTAAAAAAAGTCTTTTACGAAGTAATAAAAACCGTGCCATTTCTGCTATCACTTTAGCTACCCGGGTAGCAATGGAAGGTGGTCTTCATCAAGAAGTTGCCTATACACTTAGCGACTTATATATTCAACAACTAGAGGAATTAACTGATATTAAAGCGGTGGATGTATTTGTTGAACAAGCCTTCAGTGATTTTGCGGAACGAGTACGGAAAAATAAACAACAAAAATATTCAAAACCTATCAATACGTGCTTAAATTATATCTTTACTCACCTTTACGAAGATATCACACTTTCAAGCCTTGCGATGCTTGTAGATATGCATCCTAATTATTTATCCGCTCTATTTAAAAAAGAAGTTGGTATAACGATAGCTGAATATATTCAACGCGCGAAAATAGAAGAAGCCAAATCATTGTTAACATTTACTGACTATTCATTATTGAAAATTTCAACGATGTTAAACTTTCATAACCAAAGTTATTTTACTAAAATCTTCAAAAAACATACTGGAATCACCCCGAAGAAGTATAAAGACACTAACCCTGAGGAGTTTATGACAGATTAATTTGTTAATACAGTAAATGACTTTGTTACTTAGCACCGACAATTTTGACTATTTATTTTTATAGGCATAGAAAAAAGCTCTCACATAGTGGGAGCTTTAATTTGTGGATTAATTTATTAAAACTTTTCAAAAGAGGGATTTTTGAGAGTTCTTGATCATTTACCATTCATTTATCAATGGTCTAGGTGTTATCCACCATTGTTCATAGTCGAGTTGGTATCTAGTAAATATTACACTTAAATCCTCAGGCATCTGATAAGTTGTCCACTTCGTGTATGCATCAACTATTCTATCACATAGATCTGGATCATATGTTTCACAAAATTCCTGGCAAAGCTCTACAATGCCTTCAGGTTTTTTGGGTGCTCTTTTTACGGTTTCCTCTAATCGACGATTTGACGGAAAAAGAATATGATTTTCCTGAAGAATTAATCGATAAATCATGTAGACAATTTCAGCTGCCGCATGGGTTTTCATATACCCTTCTGGTTGACACATCTTCCAAAAATACATATAGTTTGCTTGTAACGCACTATAGAATGACAGTTGTTTATCTTCCATCTCTGAAATCTGAAACACTGGTATATCTTTAACGATCGTTTCGATTTCGGGATCTTTACTAAATAGTACCCGGGAACCGATGAAGGAGTTTCTAGTTGGCTCACTTCCCTTTTCAGCAGCAGCTTTGATATACTCCTTTGTCATGTATTTAATGTCAAAATATCCACCTTCATACGTGCACATACCATTTATCACTTCTGTTGTAGAATTATCCTTTTGTCTTTTTTCAAAATATTCTTCTGTAACAATCGCCATCGCATCAAGATCTGAATCCGGTCGCTCCATCCCTTTCGCTACTGAACCACCAAAAACAAGTGCAATCACTTGGTCCCGATCAGGAAATTGATGTTGAAAATAATCTTTCATGATTTCTAATGATTCTTCATGATGTTTGTACATTTTAACCCTCCATATTAAAGTTCATTTTTCAAATTTATTACTCACATATTCCTAGATTTCATAAATAACATACACTTACCGGAAACGTTTTCTGATTAGATAATATCCAAATCTATTAAAAATATATGGTAACTAAATTGTGTTTTTGGTATTTTTTATAGAAAAAACACTTTCAGATTA
>JBEQAC010000173.1:0-7071 GCA_041640535.1 Bacillaceae bacterium | reverse complement strand
CTTTTTTTAAGCTTCTTCCTGTGATATCTTACCATATGTAAGATGAAATCGCATGCTTGAACACTTAAAAGACCAAACAACAATATTTGATGTTTGGTCTACAGAATTAACGATATCCGTTTTCACGGTCACTTGCTTCGTCTTTAATTTCTTCACGCATTGCTTGGATACTTTCTTCTCTTCTTTGATTTTTTTCTTGAATACGCTGACGCTCTTCATCTGAAGCGAAGCTCATAGTTTCTTGAGCTTCCTCAATATTTTCTATTGTGTTTTGAACCATTTCTTGTAGCCTTTCTACATTATCACTTCGATCATCAGGCTTAGCACGATGCTGACTCATAAAGCATCCTCCTTGTTATGTAAGTTTCAATAGTATTTTGCTACAAAAAAGATGAAATAATCATCTAAAAAAAAATAAAAGACGTATAAAACATACGCCTTTTATTATCTTCTTTATTCGCCTTTTGTTTGAATTACTTGTGCATGCTGACCAGATTTATCTTGCATTTTCTTTCCTTTATTCCCACTGAATCCTCTAGGCTGTGCTCCAAGCTCATCTGGTCGAAAATGATTACTTTTACTATTATATTGGTGTGCCATGTATATCCCCTCCTATGTACATTATCACCAAAATGAAGGGGTTTCATAAAAGGGAAATATCGGTTGATTATCCATTAGCATTATTCAGCTTTTTCAAGTAATCTTTGCTCTAAACGTTCCTCAATTTTCTCTAATGCGGCTTGATCCTTTAATAATTGTTGTTTATTTTCTAAAACCAATTCCTCAAATGTTTGTTTTTTGACTTTTCTCAATTTTCTCACCATCCTTATTACATATTGTAATAGTAATCTTTCCCTATTTTCATTATAATTATTACAACTTTTTGAAAATTTATATTAAACAAAGAATTCATTAAAAAAAAGATCCAAGGAGTATATCTCTTGGATCAAATTTATTAATCAAGTCTATTCAGAGCTTGCTTCATATAATCCAAATCCATTGGACCTGGGAATCTTTCACGAATGACACCATTTGTGTCAATAAAAAAAGAGGTAGGTAACGTTAATACTTCATAATTACTACTCGTTTTATTTGTTACATCGAGAAGAACTGGAAAAGTAAAACCTTGGTCATTTATGAAATTTTTTGCAGTGTCCAAATTTTTTTCAGTAACTGTCATATTGACCGCTAAAATGACAATATCATCAGATGCTGTATCATATAGTTCCTGCATTTCAGGCATTTCTTTCAAACAGGGTTCACACCAAGATGCCCAGAAATTTAGCAGTACTTTTTTCCCTTCTAACTCAGATAGTTTCACGGTTTCCCCACCAACTAACTGTAATTCAAAATCAGGTGCTTTATTTCCTACAGTTACTCCTGTTTTCAATGGTAGTTCATCCTTGTTCCCTATTGCTTGATATATTGAATATCCAATCATACCAAGTAATGTAACAAAAATAACGAACGCTACAATTCTTTTCATGATTTCCCTCCTAAAACAGAACAAAAAACCTTCTCTAACAATTTTATTAAACCATAAAAAAAGAGAAATTAACACTTATAGCAACTTGAGTTTGAGTAAAAAGAAAAAATGCTGACTGTGTTGAGTCAGCATTTTTTCTTTTTTAGCCTTATGCTTTAAGTTTATCACGAAGTACCATTTGAAGAATCCCGCCATGGCGATAGTAATCAATTTCAACTTCACTATCAAAACGAACTAATACTTCAAATTCCTTCTTATTACCAGCTTCATCTGTCGCTGTTACTTTTACAAAATCACGTGGTCTAACTGTTTCATCAATTTGAACTTCAATTGTTTCTTTACCAGTTAATCCAAGTACTTCAGCATTTTCACCTTGTTTAAATTGAAGTGGAAGTACTCCCATTAATACAAGGTTACTACGGTGGATACGCTCAAAGCTTTCAGCAATAACAGTTTTAATGCCTAGAAGGTTAGTCCCTTTTGCAGCCCAGTCACGTGAGCTTCCCATTCCATAGTCATTACCTGCTAGGACAACTAACCCTGTTCCATCCTGTTTATATTGCATACATGCATCATAAATCGATGTTACTTCACCAGTTGGCCAGTAAGTAGTAAATCCGCCCTCAGTACCAGGAGCAATCTGGTTTTTGATACGGATGTTTGCAAACGTACCACGCATCATTACTTCATGATGTCCACGACGAGAACCATATGAGTTAAAGTCTCTTGGTGTTACACCTTTTGATTGTAGATATTTACCCGCTGGTGTATCCTTACCAATTGATCCAGCTGGTGAGATATGGTCTGTTGTTACAGAATCGCCAAACTTAGCAACTACACGTAAACCATTTAATGGCTCAACTTCCCCTGCTTCAGCGGACAAGTTTTCAAAAAATGGTGGATTTGCAATATAAGTTGATTCTTCGTCCCAAACATATAGTGCTTCATCCGTTGTTTCAATTTGATTCCAACGCTCATTATCATCGAACACGCGCTCATATTCTTTTCTGAATAACTCAGGCGTTACAGTAGCTTTAACGACATCCTTCACTTCACTAATTGATGGCCAAATATCATTGAAGAAAACATCGTTACCATCTTTATCTTTACCGATTGGATCGTTTTGCAGGTCAATATCAACCGTACCAGCTAATGCGTAAGCAACAACCAATGGTGGTGATGCTAGGTAGTTACCTTTTACAAGTGGGTGAATACGCCCTTCAAAGTTACGATTACCAGAAAGAACTGATGTAACTAAAAGATCACTTTCAGCAACTGCTTTCTCAATTTCATCAGCTAAAGGTCCAGAGTTACCAATACATGTTGTACAACCATATCCAACTGTGTTAAAACCTAGTTGCTCAAGGTATGGAAGTAAGCCAGCCTCTTGAAGGTACCCAGTAACAACCTTTGATCCTGGAGCTAATGATGTTTTCACGTATTTAGGAACTGTTAATCCTTTTTCAGCCGCTTTTTTAGCAACTAGACCCGCACCTAACATAACGTATGGGTTAGAAGTGTTTGTACAGCTCGTAATTGCAGCGATGGCAATTGAACCTGTTTTCATGTTTACTTCTTCACCATTATTAAACTTCACTGTAATTTCTTTATTAATGTCATTAGGAGTCAATCCAAATCCTTGGTTACCTGTTTTTGTTAATGCATCAGTAAATGACTTTTTCATTTCTGATAACGGAATTAAATCTTGAGGACGCTTAGGACCTGAAAGATTTGGTTGAATTTCAGTAAGATCAATTTCAACTAAATCCGTAAAAATTGGGTCTTCTAAATCTGATGTGTAGAATAATCCATTAGCTTTAGAATATTCTTCCACCACTTTAATTTGTTCTTCATCACGTCCAGTTAAACGTAAATACTCAAGTGCTTCTCCGTCAACTGGGAAGAATCCACAGGTTGCACCATATTCAGGAGCCATATTCGAAATTGTTGCACGATCAGCAAGTGGAAGCTGAGAAATACCTGGTCCAAAGAACTCAACAAATTTACCAACAACACCTTTTTGACGTAGCACTTGAGTTACTTTAAGTGCAAGGTCTGTCGCGGTTGTACCGTTAGGAAGAGTACCTGTTAGCTTTACACCAATTACTTCTGGAACAGGGAAATATGAAGGCTGACCTAACATACCAGCTTCAGCTTCAATACCACCAACACCCCATCCAAGAACACCAATACCATTGATCATCGTTGTATGAGAGTCTGTTCCAACAAGAGAGTCAGGAAATGCTTCAAATTCTCCATTATCTGCTTCAATTGCATGTACAACGTTTGCTAGGTATTCTAAGTTAACTTGGTGAACGATACCTGTTGCAGGTGGTACAGCACGGTAATTATCAAATGATTTTTGTGCCCAGCTAAGGAATTTATAACGCTCTGCATTACGTTCAAATTCCAAATCCATGTTAAATTGAAGCGCATCCATTGTACCTGCTCTATCAACCTGAACAGAATGGTCAATTACTAGATCTACTGGGATTTCAGGATTAATCTTATCTGGATCTCCACCAAGGTCTGCCATTGCTTTACGTAGAGACGCTAAGTCCACAACCGCTGGAACTCCTGTGAAGTCTTGCAAAATAACACGAGAAGGTTTAAAAGGTACGTCAACCTCTTTTACTTCATTCGTTCCCCATTTTGCTAAGTTTTCAACATGTTCCTTCGTAATTACTCTTCCATCTACTTGACGAAGAACTGATTCTAATAGAACCTTAATTGAATATGGTAAATTTGAAACCTTACCAATATTCTGTGCTTCAAGTGCTTGTAATGAATAATAATTGTACGTTTTCCCATTCACTTCAAATGATGAACGCGAATTAAAAACATCTTGTTTTGCCATATGTATTACCCCCTCTAAATTAAATATTAGTACAATTTCAACAAAATGTCGAAAAAAAGTGAAATTTTCTCCCAAGAAAATCTTGTAACCATAATTATAGTAATACACTATTGTACATAAGTAAATAACAAGAATGTTATTGTATTTAATAAGTTTTGCTTATATCATTTCCACCGTCTCAATCATTTCTAATATGCTCATATTTTTAGACAAATTAAAACAAAATAGAAATGGAGGTGATTATATGGCAAAGCGAAAAGCAAACCATGTTCGTCCAGGCATGAATGCAGCCAGTTCACAAGGAATCGGTACAGGGTACAATGAAGAATTCTCTAATGAACCTTTAACTGCTGAACAACGTCAAAATAATAAAAAGAGAAAGAAAAATCAGTAATGCAAAAAAGCCTGCCATAAAAGCGGGCTTTTATTAGTTTTTACTCATTTATTTCATTTACAATTTGTTCTAAGTCTTGTTTAAACTGCTGCAATTGAGCTAATTGAGTGTCTGAAGCAACTTCTAGCGCATTATTAATTTGACTATACGCCTCATCCACTTCATTTTTCAAACGCTTTAAATGAGATCCATAATCAGGATCATCTCTTACAATGTTTTCATATATATCTTTTGCTTGGTGAGTCCCCTGTTGTGCTGCTTGAAAAGCTTGTTGTTTATTTTTATGGTATGGCACGTTAATCACTCCTCAGTGTTTTTCGTTATTAGCATACCTATATTCTCAAAAATCATGACATTCTTTTTAGAATAAAATCACTTATTTTCTTTATCCTATAGTTATAAAGGGGGGATTTTATAATGGCAGAGAAAAACACCGGTAAAGATATTCGTCGAAACCAAACAAAAGAGCAATCTGGTCAGCCTGAACCTTTAAGCGGTTCTAAAAAAGTGAAAAATCGAAACCACACGAGACAAAAACACAATCCTGGTCATGATATGTAATCACAAAAAAATGACGTTCACTCATAAGAACGTCATTTTTGTATTGTTTAATAATTTAAGAATTTTACACAAACCGGTTCTGGTACGAAGGTATTAGAATGAAGGAGCTCTAGCGTGCCATTATCCCTATTCCGTTTGTATAGAACAAGGTTATGCGATTCTTGGTTAGAACAAAGGATAAAGCTTTCAGTAGGATCTAATACGAAATCCCTTGGCCAATTTCCTTCAGTAGAAATATGTTGGACAAATTGTAATTCTCCATTTTCTAAAACACGAAATACAGCAATACTATCATGTCCTCTATTTGAAACATACACATTTTTCCCATCTAATGAAACATGAATTGCACTTCCCTGATTATTGGCAGTAAAATCAGCTGGGATTGTAGAAATATATTGTTGTTCTGTGAATTCACCTGTTTCAGAATCATAGGACAATGTAACTACTTCCGAGCTTAATTCAGTCATTACATATGCAACTTTCCCATTTGGATGAAATGATAAATGTCTTGGACCACTTCCTGCATTTAAAGATAAAGTATGTACTTCAATCAACTTCCCATCTTCATGCTTGTACGTTACTAGCTTATCGGTTCCTAAATCAACCACCGCTACAAATTTTTCATCAGGAGTAAACCCTGTAAAATGTACATGTGACTTCTCCTGTCTCTCCTTATTAGGACCCGAACCCTCATGCTTAATATTTGAAAGGATTGAATCTAATGTTCCATCATTATTTACTATATAAGACACAGCTGTTCCTTCATGATAATTCCCTGACACAATAAAGTTATTATTAACATCTAAGTGACAAGGCGGTGCACCTTCAAGTAATCGTTTATTTAACTGAGTTAACTCTCCTGTTTCACTCTGAAGAGAGCATGCAAGAATTCCACCAGAGCCTCCTTCTTTCACGACGGAATAGACAAATTGATTATTAGAACTAACTTGAAGATAAGTAGGATTATCTACTTTTGAAGCTAGTTTTACATCCTCGATTTTTTCTTTTTCTACATCTAAGATAAAGGTATAAATTCCTTCACTTTTACTTTTGGTATACGTTCCAACATAACCGCGATATTTTTGATTTTTCGTAACCATGTTTATTTTCCTCCTACTACTTTTATCACTAGGATGTTTGATTAAAAACATCTATCCCTTATCGTACGACAAAAGATCAATTTAGTTCAAGTCCTGAAAAAGTACATCTTTATTTAATTATAAGTAAATGGAGAAATAATCAAACTGGACAAATAGAAAGAAAAGTTGACATTTCTAAAAACTAGTTTATCAAAAAGTCCTTTTAAGTGAATGAAAGTTTAGCTATGACACATACTAATGGTTGATATTTAGAAAGTAAATATCACATCGTTTCATTGTATCCAATCCAAATATGAGGTGATATGTAATGAGTTATCGAGATCAGTTAGATCAACACTCAAAATTGTTTCACCATAATTGGACAAGACCAAAGCGTTCTAAATCACAGGTTAATGGACATACAGAGATGTCTCAAACAAATATTATCCTGAGAAGTAACGCTAAAGCACATCGCTGGTAAGGATTATACTGAAACGAACCTAAAGAAGGCACGTGAAGTCGTGTCTTCTTTTTTTGTATTTGACTAGAACTATCTAGATATAATTCCAACACCGTCAACCTTTGTATTCACATTTACCCGAAATTCAATCTGGGGATAAAGCTCTTGCCACTTTTTTTGTTTTACTTCCTCCTCCCCTAGATGAGTTGCCCGATACCTTAGTCCTAACCCGAG
>JBEQAC010000172.1:0-7128 GCA_041640535.1 Bacillaceae bacterium | reverse complement strand
GTTTCAAGATGCAGCAAATGCGGTTAATAAAGCAAAACAATTTATCCAGCCTGATTCAGCTAAGGTCGCAATGGTGTCCTCTCATAATGAAGTGTTTAAACAACGAAATAGAAAGTTAGTACGGGAACTGGTGAAGTGATTATTTAGGAACACTTATATTATTTCAAAATGCATAGTTAAGACCAGCCTTGGGCTGGTCTTATTTTAGTGGAAAAATTAAAAAAATATAAGCATAGTTCATGTTCAGAATTTTCTTG
Source organism: Bacillaceae bacterium (assembly GCA_041640535.1). Taxonomy (GTDB): domain Bacteria; phylum Bacillota; class Bacilli; order Bacillales; family Bacillaceae_L; genus Litchfieldia. The sequence goes on along the minus strand of JBEQAC010000172.1, from coordinate 6,871 downwards.
AGTTTATTAAATTAACCATATACACTAATTATATATTGAAGGGAGAGATTATATGGGGCAGTCACCGGAGAACCATATTGGATATATGATTCATAAAATTTCTCATTTATTAAAGCAAATACATAATGAAAAATTTGAACGAGAAGGGGTAACACATTCACAGGCCCGGGTTCTTTTTTATTTATATAGAAATAATGGGGCTACTCAGTCTGAACTTCATCAAGAGTTAAGTATAAAACCATCTTCATTAACCAAGCTAGTCGATGTGTTAGTTCAAAAAGGATTGGTTACAAGACAACCGTCCTTAAAAGATGCCCGAATTAATCAAATCTATCTTACAGAGGAAGGTAGGTTAATAGAACAGCGTTTATGGGAAATTATTGAAGATGTAGAATCTTATATCTGCTTATCGATCCCTGAAGGCGAGTTGGACAATTTTGCTAAAATCTTAAATCAAATTAAAAGTACATTAAAATAAATTAGTTAGATAACTAAATAATAAAGGGATGAAGTGTTAATCAAATAAAGTAGGAGGAACAAGATGCTAAGAGTATTATCTTATTTAAAACATGTTTGGCCAGCTGCTGTCTTAGCACCTTTGCTAATGGCTCTTGAGGTATATATGGATTTGCTGTCACCCAGACTGATGGCTAGCATCATTGATGAAGGAGTAGTAAAGGGGGATTTGGCTCATATCCAGCGTACCGGTTTCTTCATGATTGGAATTGCATTGATTGGGATTGTAGGGGGAGTTGGTTGTGGAATCTTTTCTAGTATCGCTTCTCAAAAGTTTGGTACTCAAATTAGGCAGGAGCTCTTTGATAAAATCCAAACCTTTTCCTACCGAAACCTTGAACAAATGACAACCGGATCACTCATTACTCGGCTAACTAATGATATTATGCAAGTCCAGATGTTTGTCATGATGTTGCTGCGAATGATGGTGAGAGCACCGTTAATTTCGATAGGTAGTTTTATTATGGCTTTTCTAATCAGTCCTAAGCTTGCTCTTATCTTGCTTTTAGTTATTCCAATTTTAGCCATCGCGATCTTTTTTATTATGCGTAAAGGAATTCTCCTCTTCAACCAAGTCCAACAGAAGATGGATGGTGTGAATACAGTTCTTAAGGAAAATTTTGCAGGAATTCGGGTGGTAAAGGCTTTTGTTCGCCATATTTTTGAGAATTCTCGTTTTCGTCGTGCGAATGATCAGTATATGGATATTTCCTTACAGGCAGCGATTGTCATGGCAACTCTTATGCCAGTCATGATGCTGCTCATGAATGGAAGCATTGTAGCGGTTATTTGGTTCGGTGGATTGCAAACGTGGGAAGGCAGTCTTCAAATCGGTGAACTCGCTGCCTTTATCAACTATGTGATGCATGTGTTATTCTCCCTTATGATGTTCAGTATGATGATGGTGAATATTACACGTGCAAAAGCTTCTGCGGACAGGATTGTAGAGGTACTTGATATTGAATCAGAAATTCAAAATGAAGAACATGCCATTGTTGATTCGATCTCAGGAGGAAGGATCGAATTTGAAAACGTTTCATTTATCTATGCAAATCAAGAGAGGGTGTTAAAGAATATAAATTTTGTTGCTGAACCTGGTCAAACGATTGCCATCTTGGGAGCAACAGGCTCTGGAAAGACGACTCTTGTTCATTTGATTCCCCGTCTTTATGAAGCGTCAAAAGGAAGGGTCTTGATTGATGGTGTAGATGTGAGGAAAATGGATTTATATAGTCTTAGAAGTCGGATAGGGATTGTCCTGCAACAAGCCCTTTTATTTAGCGGGACGATTGAAGAAAATATTCGTTACGGAAGACCCAATGCTACTCATGAACAAGTGGTCGAAGCTGCAAAAGCGGCACAAGCACATGAATTTATTACGAAGCTTCCAGAGGGTTATCAAACGCAATTAGGTCAAAGAGGGATCAACCTATCTGGAGGGCAAAAGCAACGAATCTCGATTGCTCGTACGTTATTAATTAAGCCATCTATTCTAATATTAGATGATAGTACGAGTGCTATAGACTTGAAAACAGAAGCTAAGCTTCAGCAGGCTTTAAAATCACTGATGAAAAGTAGTACGAATTTAATCATCGCACAGCGTATCTCATCTGTAACGGAAGCAGATAAAATTCTAGTATTAGATGAAGGTGAAATTATCGCTGAAGGAACACATGAAAGCTTATTACAAGAGAGTCCTGTTTATCAAGAAATCTATCAATCTCAAACAGAACGGGGGGATGCATCCTATGGTTGATCAGAAAAATAATACGGCATTGAATCAACCACCTGCTCAAAATCCCCTTGGAATAAGAGGGCCAATGGGAATGAGACCAATGCCGGGGAAAAAAGAAAGAGCAAAAAACAAAAAGGAAACTCTTTTGAGGCTATGGTCTTATCTAAGCCACAGTAGAGGAATGTTAATTTCCGTATTTTTTCTAACAATCATTAGCTCTATTATGATGTTAGCGGGTCCCTATATGATTGGGATTGCCATTGATCGATACATTATCCCTAAAAATGTTCAGGGTTTATTATGGTTATGTATCTTTCTTTTAAGTGCATATGTGATTGGTTCAATAGCTGCATGGTTTCAGCAATATATGATGGCGAAGGTTGCTCAGCGCACTGTTTGGGAAATTCGTAATGATGTATTTGATAAATTGCAGCATTTACCACTTCATTTTTTTGATTCAAAATCAAATGGTGAATTGATGAGTCGAACGACGAATGATATGGAGCAGGTTTCACTCACGTTAAACCAAGTTGTCGCTCAAATCATTGGAAGTGTGATTACTTTGATTGGATCATTGATAATGATGATTACCTTAAGTCCGTGGCTAACCTTAGTAAGCTTAGTCACCATTCCATTGGTGATGGTTGTTACTTCTAGAATTGCTAGGTTCACTCGTAAATATTTTGTCAATCAACAGCAGTGTTTAGGTGAGTTAAATGGATTTATTGAAGAAACGATTTCGGGGCAAAAGGTGGTTAGCTCCTTTTGTCGAGAAAAAGTAGTTAGTTCTGAATTTCAAACTGTGAACATGAAACTTGAAAAAATCGGAATCAAAGCTCAGATTTTTGCTGGTTTAATGGGGCCTGTGATGAACTTTATAAATAATTTAAGCTTTGCTCTTATTGCCTTTGCTGGAGGCTGGATGGTGATTGCTGGGATTACCTCGATTGGAGTCGTCGTCGCATTCATCAATTATTCCAGACAATTTGGTCGTCCAATTACGGAATTAGCGAATCACTTTAACCTTATACAAGCTGCCATTGCTGGTGCGGAGAGGGTTTTTGAAATTATCGACACCAATCACGAATATGATGATAACTCCACAAAACCATTGAATCAAGTCAAAGGAGAAGTGGTGTTTGAGCAAGTGTCATTTAGCTATAAAAAAGGCGAACCAATTTTAAAGAATGTTAATTTGAACGCAAAACCTGGTGATATGGTTGCATTAGTTGGGCCAACTGGCGCAGGGAAGACAACAATCGTCAACTTATTAACACGCTTCTATGATATTGATCAGGGAAGGATTATGATTGATGGTGAAGATATTCAATTCATTGATAAAAATAGCCTAAGGAAGCAGATTGGTATTGTTTTGCAGGATTCATATTTGTTCGCTGATACGATACGTGAAAACATTCTTTACGGAAAGCTCGATGCCACTGAGGAAGAAATAGTGAATGCTGCAAAAATGGCTAATGCAGATGGTTTTATCCGAAGACTTCCGAACGGTTATGATACGTTACTTATGGAGGAAGGAAGTAACCTGAGTCATGGGCAGCGACAGCTGATCACTATTGCAAGAGCGATCCTTGCTAATCCTGCGATCTTGATTTTAGATGAGGCGACGAGCAATGTAGATACCCGGACAGAAATGCATATTCAAGACGCAATGCAAAGACTGATGAAAGGACGAACTAGCTTCGTGATTGCCCACCGATTGAGTACCATATCAAAGGCTAATCAAATCCTTGTCATCAACGCAGGCGAGGTTATCGAGAAAGGAACTCATCAAGAGCTTCTAGCAGAAAAAGGCTTTTATTATGATTTGTATTCAAGCCAATTCAGTAAAGTTGTTTAATTACCAGATATGGTCTATTAATGATGTCAGATTTAACAAATTTAAGCGAGAATTCCCCTTCTATAATCTTTGATTTAGGAGGGGAGGTTCACAATAGAGTGTTAGGTCTTGAAAACGGATTCGATAAAACGATTGTAAAGGGAGTTGGCAAAATGGGAGTTAATAATGGAATCACTAATACTTTTCTTTCTAGGGAATTGATTGCTTCAAAGTTTTTAAGTTTTACATATAAAGAAATGCCATATCGTCTTTTTGTTCCAGAGAATTATGATAAAAACAAATCCTATCCTCTTGTATTATTTTTACATGGTGGTGGAGAGAGAGGCACTGATAACGAAAAGCAATTAGTGGGAAATGAGGGAGCATTAATTTGGGCTACACCTGAAAATCAAACTAAGCATCCTGCTTTTGTTTTAGCTCCGCAAGCACGCCCAGATCATGATGGTGGCTTTGGGATTACACGTAATTCCAATAATCAAATTAGTTTAGAGCGAGTGTTTGAGTTATCAGATGATTTACATACGGCCTATGAAATTTTACAGCTAGTAAGAGAAAACTATAATATAGATTCTCATCGCCTCTATTGCACTGGTTTATCCCAAGGAGGATTCGGTACATACAATCTTAATATGGCATATCCTGATTTATTTGCTGCGATGGTTCCAATCGCTGGTGGTGGGGATCCTTCTAAGGCATATTTACTAGTCAATAAACCAATTTGGAACTTTCATGCTGTAGATGATACCATTATCCCTGTATCATTCTCTAGCAATATTATTGAAGCGATAAGAAATGCAGGAGGAACACCAATTTATACAGAATATCCAGCCGAACTGGGATATAATCACGGCTCATGGGTACCTGCTTATGAGAATGAAGAGATGATAGAGTGGGTTTTTAAACAAAATAAATTATCTAATTAACATATTCAAGAGCTGGTAATTGAAAATAAAATATAATCTGACAGACAACAAATAAAAGAAAACGCCAGTATGGCGTTTATCTTTTATTGTTGATCGTTTTTATTTTGGTTCTGATTCTGATTTTGATTTCTATTACCAGTTAAGTTGTTTACCGCATTTGTTGTTGCATCGACCGCATTCATAGCAACGTTTTCAGTTGCTTCTAATGCATTATGTACGGTTTCAAATGCGGATCCTGCTGTGTTCTTAATACTTTGTGAAACACTATTATTATTGTTTTGTTGATTATTGTTATTATTTTGTTGTTGGTTCTCCATGTTATCTCACCTCCTAAACACAGAAATAGGATGTGTAGTCCGCCAATTATTATTCAGGTAATATTAATATGCTTTTCTTTTCTATTGCATAATTGTTTTATTATTAGATTAGACTAATCCTAAAGTATGCTCATTTAAGGAGAAGTCTTGTGAAACAGCAGGAATTTATTGAGAAAATCAATGATATACAAACGAAAGCTAACGTATTATCAGATCAGTATTGGGCTCAATTTTCTCATATGGGAACATGGCAATTTTGGTATCACGTTGTCTTACTTATTATTCCATTGGTTTTACTATATCGGTTAATAAATAGGCAAAGGTTATTTGAAATTCTTTTCTATGGATACACGAGTCATGTTATTTTTACCTATATTGATTCCTATATGGTCAGGTATGGTTATTGGGATCACCCTTTTATGATCTTACCCCAATTTCCTTTCGCCTTATCGATTAATGCATCATTACTTCCTGTCATTTACATGTTGATATATCAGTACTGTACTGATCGTGGAAGGAACTTTTACCTATGGGCGTTAGTCGCCAGTGTGGTAGTAGGCTTTATTTGGGTTGAGATCCATGAGCAACATAACATTTTCCAATTGCATAGGGGAATAACCAATTTACACACGTTTATATCTAACTTTTTTGTCTCTGTTCTTACTTATTGGATTACGAGATTGTTCTTATACATTAAGAAGTATACAAAACAAAAATATCCTATTTCATAATTTACTATAACTGGACTAGCTCATAGGCTATTCCTTTTTTGTGTTGAAAAAGGAGAAGCAAGACAGTGTAATAAGAAAATAAATTGTTAAAATTTTTTGAAAATGTATATTACTATGTTACAAGTGTTATACTGAGTAGTGGCTATTGACTATAAACTAGTGATTCTATTTATTTATTTGAATGAATTCTATCAAAATTTACTAAAGTGGTGAAAAAATATGAGAAAGACAAAAATTGTTTGTACGATTGGACCTGCAAGTGAATCTCTTGAAAAACTAACACAACTTATTGAAGCTGGAATGAATGTTGCAAGATTAAACTTTTCTCATGGAGATTTTGAAGAGCATGGCAATCGAATTAAAAATATTCGTGAAGCAACTTCGAAGTTAAAGAAAACATGTGCAATTTTACTTGATACAAAGGGTCCTGAAATCCGCACGCATACGATGGAAGGAAATGCGATTGAACTAGTCGAAGGTGAGTATATCACTGTATCAATGATAGAAGTACTCGGTACGAAAGAAAAATTCTCTATTACCTATGAAGGATTAATTGATGATGTTGAAGTTGGATCTAAAATTTTGCTTGACGATGGATTAATTGGATTAGAAGTCATCGAGATACATAAAGATAAGGATGAGATCCTAACTAAAATTCTTAATACTGGAATCCTTAAAAATAAAAAGGGTGTTAATGTCCCAGGTGTTCAAGTGAAATTACCGGGGATTACTGAAAAAGATGCAAAGGATATCGTATTTGGAATAGAGCAAGGTGTAGACTTTATTGCAGC
>JBEQAC010000171.1:0-7175 GCA_041640535.1 Bacillaceae bacterium | reverse complement strand
TAAACTTACAATTGAGTTTGCTAACTCATCAACACTTCCAACTGACTTCTCTTCAATTTCATTATTTAGTATCTGATGTACTCGTTCAGAAACCTTTTCTGGAAAATTCATCATTATAGTTGAAACATTGTCATCAAAGACTATTTCTTCCTGAATATATCCACCATAACTCGTTGAGATAGAATCTAAGAGCATTTTCATTTCATCATTTATCGTCGGTGAAAGAAAGGATTTGCCATTAACAGTTCCGTTCTGTTTATTCTTATCCACGTTTGCATCAGGTGAAGTTTGAATTCGGCTGAATAACTCTAAAAATGAAGCAGGTTCACCTTCTGACTTTATAGGTTTTGACTCTATGCTTTGTGATGTATTCACGTTTAATAATCCCAATATATTCATTACTTATTTTCACCCCCTTTTATGCATCAAACCCTTTTAATTTGATAAAAGCTTTGTAAACCTTGCAGCTTCCTCTGGTGTCATTCTTTCAAAAATAGCAGCCAGTTTATCAGGTTTAAGGGAAGAAAGAATCTTTGCTGCCTCCTCATCTGTTAAGTTTGGTAAGATAGATGCAGCCTTTTTCGGAGACATAATCTCATATAATTTTGTCATTTCTTTATTGCTAGTTTTTTGCTCTTGTTGTTCTTCTATCAATGCTTCTAAATCAAATTTGAGCCTTTTTACTTCTTGATTCATAGACATTATTTCGTTCTCTTTACTTTGTAAACTATTTTCAAGATCTTTTATTTCTAACTCTTTTGTTTCAAGTTTTAGCTTTAAATTTTCGATATCCTTATTTAATAACTCCTCAATTTGCAACTGAGCCTTCTCTTCCTCGTCAACTATTAATGAAGAAACACCTGGAATCTTTTGGCCAATTTCTTTGGCATGTTCCAGAACATTTATCCCACCCACTTGCAGTAATACAAGAGCAAGAAAAATGGTAAAAAGAATTGGAATAAAAATGATAAAGAGAAACCATTGTAATTTGTTATGTCTTTTTTCTGCAGTTTCCATTTCATCACCTAACTACCACGATTTATATATTGCTGTATGGATATCTCGTCCATAAATTTATTCTCCATCACTTGAATCGTTTGTAGAAAATCCCTGTAACGCTTTTCATGAAGAATTTCATATTTTTTCACTTCAATGTTTTTTTCTTGTAATTTACTCTGCATTAATTGCATCTTATTTCTAGCCTTTATCACGAGCTGTTGATAATAAGAAATTGTTTGTTCTAAATTTGAGATGAAGCTTTGTTGATGCCTCATTTCAAACACCGATAAACCAATAGCTAACTTTTGTTGCTGACTCGAAAGCAGATCTTCCTTTTTCTTTAAAGATGCATATAACTTCTCGGCAACCATCTCAAATTCATTAACTGAATGTTGATAGTCTGAAAGTATCTGATTTTTTTCAGTTTCCTTAATTTTAACGAGCTTCTGAAAACTTTTTAAACCATCCATTGCCCTCATTCACCCTTCTCGACTAATTGATATAAGGCTGTAATACTATCTTGCTTTGAAATTTTATCAAACGTACCCTGCTTTAAAAATGAAATGATATGTGGATAATATCGAATAGCTTCATCAATTTCTCGAGATGAACCTCGTTTATAGGCACCAATATTAATTAAATCCTCAGAATTGATATAGGTTGCTAATATTTGTCTTAATCTTTCTGCATAATTGCGATGCTCAGCTGGTACAATTTGATTCATCACTCGACTCACACTCTTAAGTACATTAATTGCTGGATATTGTCCTTTATTTGCTAGATTTCGATCTAAAACGAAATGACCATCTAATATCCCACGTACCGTGTCTGCAATTGGCTCATTCATATCATCACCATCAACTAAAACAGTATAAAAAGCAGTAATTGATCCTGTTTGACTAGTCCCAGCACGTTCTAGAAGACTTGGTAAAATGGCAAAAACACTCGGTGTATATCCTTTCGTAGTAGGAGGCTCTCCAATTGCTAAGCCAATTTCACGTTGAGCCATCGCCACTCGGGTAACTGAATCCATCATAAACATTACATTTTTCCCTTTGTCTCTGAAGTATTCAGCTATTGCAGTTGCCGTATAAGCAGCCTTAATTCTCATTAATGCAGGCTGATCTGATGTTGCAACAACAACAATCGAATTTTTTAATCCTTCTTCCCCTAAATCATTTTCAATAAATTCTCGGACTTCTCTTCCACGTTCCCCAACCAATGCAATGACGTTTATATCAGCAGTTGTACTTTTGGCTATCATTCCCATTAATGTACTTTTACCTACCCCACTCCCTGCAAATATCCCAACTCTCTGACCCTTCCCAACTGTTAATAAACTATCGATCATCCTAACTCCAATCTCGATTGGCTCCTCAATTGGTGGTCTTTTCATTGGATTGGGTGGTGCTTGATCAGTTGGTACATTGGTTAACCCCTTTGGTAGTGAACTACCGTCTAAAGGTGCCCCTAGAGAATCAAGAACATGTCCAATTAAGCCCTGCCCTACTTTCACTTGCAGAGGCTTTCTTGTTGTTTCGACAATGCTGCCAGGTGATATGTCTTTAATATTTGTAAAAGGCATTAAGATAACGTTCTCTTCTTTAAACCCAACTACTTCTGCATAGATTTTCCTCTTATTATTTGAACCGATATAAATGTAGCATAAATCTCCGATTGAACATTCGGGACCTCTTGATTCGATCATAAGACCTACAACTCTTCTAACTTTTCCAAATCTCTTATATGGATCGATAAAAGGTATCTCATCAAGGAGTTTAATTGCTTTCACTCTTTATTCCTCCACTAAAATCGCAAGCAATTTTTCTTTAATCTCTTCAAGCTGACTATCTACGCTGGCATCCACTCTACCAAAAGAAGATTCAATCACACAAGAAGTCTCAGATAGTTCAATATTTGGATAAATAAATAAATCCACTGATTGATTCATTAAACTCTGAAGTTCACTTTTACTAGAAACTAAAAGCTCATAGAAAGTAGGATGAACAAAGATCGAGATTTCTGAATGATTTCTCACCTCTTTTATTGCATTTCGCACAATTGATAAAAATGCATTATCATTCTGCTTGATTTCATGTCCAATTATTTTCTCAGCAACCTTCATTCCTAAAGAAAAGATAACTTCTTCCGCTGATTCTATATATTCTAAATAATCTTGACGTGCAGCCTCTACAATAACTTGTGCCTCTTTAATTAATTCAGTATATTGTTCTATTGCATTCGTTTTCCCTTGGTTATAACCATTTTCAAATCCTTCTTTTTGAGCTTCCTTTATCAAGTGTTCTTTTTGTGAATTCCAGTTATTTTGCTCAGATTGAATAAGTAATTGGGTTTCTTCATATTGAAGTTGTGCTTGATTAATAATTTCTTCTGCTTTTTGAGACGCATCCTCCATTAATTTCGATGCAACTTCTTGTAACGAGCTCTTGTCCATTTCACTAAAATCTTTTTCTTTGCTTGGCAAAGTTTTTAATGAGATTACACAGTTCTTCTGATCACTTATGTTGGAAAAATTAGATTTAATGATATTAGACAATAATATCGTCCCCTCCACCGCGAGCAATCACGATTTCTCCGGCATCTTCTAACCTTCTAATTACAGCAACAATTCTTGATTGTGCTTCCTCAACATCCTTAAGTCGAACTGGCCCCATGTATTCCATTTCCTCTTTAAACGTTTCTACCATACGGGAGGACATGTTCTTAAAGACAATTTCTTTCACTTCTTCACTCGCTACTTTCAGACCAAGTAATAAGTCCTCATTCTCAACATCTCGAATAACACGTTGAATTGAGCGGTTATCAAGTGTAACAATATCCTCAAATACAAACATTCTCTTTTTGATTTCTTCAGCAAGTACAGGGTCTTGTATTTCAAGGGCATCTAATATTGTTCTTTCAGTAGCTCGATCTACTCCATTTAACACTTCAACAACTGCTTCAACCCCACCTGTTTGGGTATAGTCCTGTGTAACCGTAGCTGAAAGCTTACGTTCCAGTATCTGTTCAACTTCATTAATGATTTCTGGAGAAGTACTATCCATTAAAGCAATTCTCCGTGCAACATCAGCCTGCATTTCTGGAGGAAGTGCAGATAATATTTGACCCGATTGGGACGGATCAAGATAAGAAAGGATAAGTGAAATGGTTTGTGGATGTTCATTCTGTATAAAATTTAATATTTGACCAGGGTCCGCTTTTCTAGCAAAGTCAAACGGCTTTACTTGAAGTGAAGATGTTAAACGATTAATAATTGAAGCGGCTTGCTCCTCTCCAAGTGCTTTTTCAAGCACCGTCTTTGCATATCCAATTCCACCCTGAGAAATATAATCTTGAGCAAGTGCTATTTGATGAAATTCATCTAAGACTTCTTCTTTTGCTTTTGATTCTACTGTTCTAACGCTTGATATTTCCAATGTTAGTTTTTCAATATCTTCTTCAGATAAATGCTTATAAACAGATGATGCAACATCTGGACCTAGAGAAATAAGGAGGATTGCTGCTTTTTGTTTACCACTTAGTTCATCGTTGTTTTTTCTTGACATACTAGTACTCCTCCTCTTAATCTTCTGCTAGCCAGCTTTTAAGTAATTTCGCAAAGTCTTCTGGTTTTTCTTTTGCCATTTTTTCTAATTGTTTTCTTCGCGCTGAGCTTTCAGTTTCGTTTTCCTTACCTAATTCTGGCAAGTCAGCAAAGAAAGGCTTTGTAGGCTGTAATTCTTCTTCAATATATTCAAATTCTTCCTCTTTACGTTTTTTACGAAGGATAATCATTAAAAGTAAAATAACAATTAATACCAATACCCCTCCTACTATATAGACCCAAAAAGGAATGCCAGTATTGTTTAATCCACCATCAGCAAACTGCGCACGACCATTAAATTGCTGTACAGACACCACAACCTTATCACGCAAAGCTTCATCAGTTAATTCCATTGTGGTAGCATCTTTATTAACACTAGTACGAACAATGGTTGTTAGTATTCTAGTAATGTCCTCTACACTTTGTGCTGGTAGAGATTGCGGATTCGCTGGATCTGGAGGCTCAACCATAACTTGAATACCTAAGTCTCTAATTTTATAAGGACTTTCAATTATTTCTTTTCGGATTCGATTCACATCTCTATTAATACGTTCTTCGATTTTTTCATAGTCGCCATTTCCATCTGTTGCAGCAGCAGGATAGTTTGCAACATCCCCTTCACCGCCAACACCAGCAACACCGCCAGCAGTGTTACCATTTCCAGTATAGGTTTCCGTAATTCGTTCAACACTTATTTCAAGGCCTTCCATGTTCTCTTCATCAACAGGAACAACCAGATTTTCTTCACGGTTCTCTTGTGTGAAATCTAAGTCGGCTGTTACTGAAACGACAACTTTATCTTGGCCAATCATTGTTCCTAACATTTGTTGAACTTGCTTTTGAATATCTCTTTCAATTTCCCGCTTTAATTCAAGTTGAGAAGAAATATTTCCTAAAGTTGAAGATTTTTGACTATTTTCCATCTCAAAGTACTCAAAGTTTTGATTGGTTATGACGATATTATCTGTAGGAAGATTTGGTAGACTCTTTGAAACGAGATGATACAAGGCATTAACTTGTTGTTGGTCAAATCGATAACCTGGTCTTGTATTTAAGACAATGGATGCAGAGGCATCATCTTGAACATCGCTTACAAAAATACTAGACTCAGGTATGTTTATCATGACTTTTGCGTCATTAATTCCATCTATCCCTTTAATTAAATTGGCAATTTCTGTTTGCATCGCTTCTAGCTTTAAAATACTAAATTCATTATCTGTCATTCCAAACCCAGCATTTTGACCAAAGAAAGAATAGTCTATTGTTCCCGTATTAGGAATCCCTTCCGCTGCAAGCTCAACTTTTAAGGTATCAACCAAAGCCTCAGGTACGCGTATCGTTGATCCATTATCAGCAATCTCTGATTGAATTCCTCTCGAATCAAGCGTAGCTTTAATTTGCCCCGTCTCTTGAGGGGAAAGGTTACTATATAAAGGAACAAAGCTTTTATTAGTGGCAAGTAATCCCGAAATAATTATGATAAGAACTAAAAATAAAACCCCACCAATAATGGCTACTTTTTGCATTTTTGAACGACCATTCCAAAAATCATTCAATTTATTTTTATATTGATTAAATTGTTCATTCAAAATAACATTCCCCCGGCTGCTATCTCAATTATGCAAACGCAATTTGAAATGAAATATTAAACTTGCATTCTCATAATTTCTTGGTATGCTTCAACAACCTTATTTCTTATTTCAATTGTTGTTAATAGCGTAACACTTGACTTCTCTGCAGAAATCATCACCTCGTGCAAATCAACATTTTCTCCTCTTACCAATTTTTCGGTCATCTTATCAGATGCATTTTGTGTTTCATTTACATGGTTAATTGCTTCTTTTAAAAATGCTGAAAACTGCGAGTGAGCTTCACTTGCATTCATTGTTTTATTTGATATTGGTGAATTTACTAATTTATAAGAATTTGCTACATTAAGGCGGTCTATCATTTTATATCACCTATTTCCCGATTTCTAAAGCCTTCATTAATAAACCTTTTGATGCATTTAGAACTGTTACATTTGCTTCATATGATCTTGTGGCACTTATTAAATCGACCATTTCCTTAAGAGGATCCACATTTGGCATTTCAACATATCCTTCTTCATTTGCATCTGGGTGTTCAGGATTATATACAAGCTTAGAAGGCGTTGGGTCTTCCTCAATCCCTGTAACCTTCACACCACTTCCAATTTGATTATTCATTGCTTTATTAAGTAAACTAGTAAATCCACCTTCGTCCGCTTGTGAAACTACTACCTTTCTTTTATATGGCTCCCATTTTCCGTCCACATATTTCCCGCGAGTAGTGTCTACATTGGCCATATTAGAGGAAATTACATCCATACGTAACCGTTGAGCTGTTAGAGCGGAGGCACTACTGTTCATACTATTAAATATTGTCATTCCTATTTACCACCCTTAATAACCGTCTTTAAGGAATTAAATTTACCTGAGATTCTATCTGCTACAGCATTATAATAAATTTGATTTTCAGCTAAACTAGTCATTTCTTTATCTATATCTACATTGTTCCCATTATGATTAAACATCGTTGATGATCTTGTTGT
>JBEQAC010000170.1:0-7229 GCA_041640535.1 Bacillaceae bacterium | reverse complement strand
TTTAAAAGACTCTGTTCCCTCTAGGTAAGTACGAACAGCTTCTAATTTTGTTTCTAAAGAATATTTAGCCATGAAAAAACTGCACCTCCAATTGTTAGTTGTGTCTAACAATTGGGGTGCAGTTCAAATCCGGAGGGCTTTTGTGTTCATTTAATCCTAGTATTCCTTATACTTTCCTTCTTTATAATCCCAATAGACCTTTTTATACAAGTCTTACTAGTCTTTTTTATCCTTGTCTTTCTTATGATCACAACAATTTACATGTATATTTATTATATTAACATTCTTATTCTTTTGTTCTTGTTCTTGTTCTTGTTTTTGTTTATCATCGTTATCCATATTTTTCCTCCTTGTGTTTATAATAGCATTATATTAAAAATTAGTGGTTTTGATTCTATGCTTGTCCCTCATTTTCTAAAAACCCTAAAAATGTATGTATATACATGTGAAGTTAACATAATCCCGCATTATAGGAAGTTCAATTTTCTCTAAAACACAGAAACGGCAAGGATGTCTCGTCCTTACCGTTGTTTTTGTGTATGCACATTTTTATATAGCCCCGTCACAGCAGCGTTTAACGGAACCGACAGTTCCAGCAGTCTGCATAAAATCCTGCATATCCTTAGCGTATAATATCCGCGCTTTGCCGTCAGGACCCCTGATTGTATTCTAAGGGCTGATTATCCTGGTATGGTATCCAGCCCTTATGCTGTATGTATTCCTACAAAATTTATATTCTTATAAGCTTGGTTACTTTCTAAAATTCATTTTAAAGCCCCTAGAAGTCCCGTGGTTGCATTTTAATTTATCTGTTAAATCTAGATTCTATGTGTTCAAAGCAAGCTTCTATGAAGTCCTCTTTCGATATCTCCCCTACCTTCACCGCTTCTATATTCTCCGCTAAGAACTGCCAGCCTGTTAAACCCCTTAGAATCTCATAAGCTGTACCATCTAGGTTTGACTGGATTCCTAACCCTTTCAGTTTTTCGGCAAAATCGGTAAACTTTATATCCTGGTCAACAAGTGAAGCAATAATGTGTTCCAATGCTTTACGTTCTCAATTCATAAAGAACCTCCTGAGAATTTAGTGTATATTTAAAAGCCTCTATCGCCCTTTCTGAACGTTCATTTTATAGTTAGGTAGTTTTACTTGTTATCAATCAAACAAACGCTCAGAAAGGCAAATGTGGCTCTAATTTATGCTCTTTGATACATCTTTAACTCTTCCTCAAGCTTTCTACGTTCCTCCTCGAGAGCTGCTTGTTCCTGCTCCTGCTGCTGTCTCTTGTTATAAGCTTCTGGATCTGCAAGGAATTCCGGTATGATTTCTTTACGAGTAATACGTCTATTACTTTTAGAGGATACTTTATTTTGTCCCTGCTGCTTTTTCTCTTTCTCTGCTTGCTTCTGCTGTCTAAATGCTTCCTCGTGTCTTAGAACGTCTTCTACAGTCTTACAGCCAGCATCTTTCCAGTTGTTCAATGTTCCTTTGATGAAAGCAATAGGTTTATCAGGTTCTCCAGTAATTGTACGTTGAATGGCCAGCTCAACTAATTCTGGTGTATATTCCGCACATAGATCAGAAATAGAATTTTTGGCATATGTAGAGTGTTTAAAGTTTTGACGATAAGATTTATAAATTTCGTTTATATCAAGCGAAGCGCCCTCTACTAACTTACTTACAGAAGGATTAGGTTCATTCTTGATAACTTCAGTATTGATAGACTGTAAATTTTCCAGTTCATGAACTGTAGTTTTTACGGTTCTTGAACTGTAATTTTTACAGTTCAAAGTAGCATCAAGGGTTTTACCGACTTTTTTCTTCCGTTTATCGTTCTTCTCTTTAGCTTTTTTCTCTTTTTCTTCTTCGTATTTCTTTAGTTCTGCATGGTAGTTCCATGTTTCGTTTTCAGGATCCATTTCAGGTTCTAGTACATAAATACGGTTCGCTGTTTGCTGACCTTGGCGAACTTCTATTATCAAACCATGTTCATACAGCTCTTTTTTAAAGTTAATTGCTGTTTTTTCAGACACCTGGAACATAAATTCAATGCTGGCATTGCTGAAAATACAGTAAATATATCCTTCATCGTCTACAAAAGAAGTGTTTTTTCCTTCCTGGATCTGATTCATTGTTGTTTCTTCAGATAGCTTGTATAAATCAAGCATCATAGCATAAAGAATACGAGATTCATTTGATAATTCACGATAACGCTTATGCATGAATAACACTTTATGTAGTTTCCAGTGGGCTTCTAGAGTTACTTTCTTTGAGCTTATACCTCGTTTAGAAAGCTTATCTTGTACTTCAATATCAGTAATTTTTAACATATAAAAAGACCTCTTTTCCATTTTTAGAGTTGCGAAAAATGGTAAGAAGTCACGAAAGGATATAGTTGTAGCCCAAATAAACATATGCTAAACTATTGCTAATCACATATGTTTTAAAAAAGGGTATACTATGCCCTTTGCTTCTTACGGGAGCCTTTTACCTGACCATTCCGCCAAGTTTGATACAGGTAAAGGGCTTTTTCCATTTATCCGCACTATTTATTTACTCAATCTTAGCATTGTTTTCCAATCTAGTTCAATGAAAATATAGGAAAGAGCTGCTAGAATGGCAACTCCCTCCTGATCTATAACTCTCGAGGTTTACTCATCATACCAGTCGTTCCACCAAGTTATTTTTACTGGCTGCTGATATACTTCTTCTTCCTCTTCATAATACCAACCTTGATCGTCCTCTTTCCCTTTTCCGAATCCAAGTATTTTAGCAATAAGAACTAGAGCTGCAATGAGCATTGGAATTGCTAACGATCCGCCTATTGCTAAATCTAGTGCTCTGTTGCCCGTTGTTACGATCCATTTGATATCATGAACTTCGCCCAAGTAAACACTAACCACACCTACTACGATGATAGCTTTATGGAAAAGCTTCATTGTTTATTTACCTCTCTGAATTTTTTATGGTCTTCCACAAGGAGGTAAATACCGTATGCAGCTACGATAGAAAGGAAGGTGATAAGTGCTATCATACCGCCGCCCCCTCTCTCGCATGAGATAGAAGGATTTTGGCAAGGTTTTTAACGTCTCCTTTTTCTACCCTGCGCATGAAATCTACAAAAAGGGAACTCAATACACTTTCGACTGTGAAAGTTACGCCTTCCTCGTTATAACCACACGTTAGGCTTTCACAGATAAATTCTAAGTCTAGCAGCTCCTCATATTTTACTGATACTTTTGCGGTTTTCTTATGTCCTGCATCTCGTCTAAATGTGCTTTTTTCTCCGGTATAATAAATGATTGTCTTTTCCTCTAATGCTCGTAAGCTTCCAGCCATTCGCACTGGATCCACCGTAGCCGCAAATTGCTGTTTCCATTGGTTAATTAATATCTCGAAAACGTCGCTTACTTCATGTTCGAATTCGGAATCATCTATTATGCGAACCAATGACCTACAGCGAAGAAACAGAAGCGCAGGAACATCGACGTTTAATGTTAGTTTTCTTCGCTTGGATAAGTCGCTCGTAAATCGCTTCCAGGCGCTTGTTTCTTCTTCAGCTTCAAGCTCTTGCCCAATTAAGTCATAATGGCTGTATTCGTTCATATTTTCACGCCCCTTCCCTTTAAGGCACGGACAATGAGTGAATACGCAACATGTCGGATACTACTTAGATGTTCTGTAGCTAAATCAAAAAGTACATCATGGGCACTAGGTGGTAACCAAGCTTGAACCGAATGTTTAGCATCTGCTTCATAATCATCCTCGATAATGCGAATCTGCCAAACATAATCCCGTTCTAGAATGTCTTGGATTAATAGCTCAGTCATGTCTGTTACGGTCATTTGCTCCGCTCTTGCCATCTGGCGAACATGTCGTAAATATTCGTCTTTTAAGGGAATTCTTACGTGACGTAATTTATCTTTGTGGTGCTTTGGTTTTTTCTTTTCTTTAGTAGCATAAATATCAACTAATTTTTGACTCATTCTCTTGCCCCTCTCTCTCGCTTGTTTGTGTGGCAAATCGGGTTGTTTCGGATAGCTAAAATACCGGATTGTGCAGTATACCTAAACTACGAAGTACCTAAATACCGGTATACTCCCGAAAAGCCACCTAACAATGTTTTATTAATATAAAACCGATTAGAGAGAGCGCATGAATCATACCCTTACATTCCGGGTTGTATTAAGTTATAATGTTCGTATGGGTGCTCCAGCGCCCTACTCATGTATTGGCATCTACCCTTATGCTGTGGCGGCGGTGGGTAGGTGCTTTTATTTTGCCTTTTTACCCTTTTGGATTGCGTCCTCCTTTCCGTTAATTGTACGTACATTGTACGGAAATAATTACAATTGAATTATACGACTTTTTGCCGTACAATACAAGTGTGAGGTGAAAAAAATGGAAAAAAAGAAAGTGGAGCGGGAGAGATTGGAAATTCGTATTCCTGTCGGAATACTTGAAAAAATTGATAAATACCAAGAAGAGAATGATATTCCTACACGAACGTCTGCCGTGTTGGAATTGATTCGCAAAGGATTGAACGCAAAATAAGCCCTCCAATTGGAAGGCCTTTTGTTTCTAAAAATATTAAAAAGGCACTCCCGAAGAAATGCCTGGTTATACTCATATTAGTTCCATTCAATGCTACTAAATCCAATAGATCTTTTTGGTTCTTCGGGATTTGATCTTTTAATCGTCATTAATAAAAAACTAATCTGTGAAACATGTTGAATCAATTTAACCCTTGAACCATCCTCCAATATCCCATAAAAACAAATTAGGCTCGGATCCCAATAACCAATATCCTCCACATGAAACTGTATTGTTTGTCCATGTGATACTAGGCGTACCCCTACTTCATGCTCCTGATCTAGAGAAGCATCTAAATCATTAACCATTTCCACTAATCTTTTATAGAACTCGCTCGCAAGATTAGAATTTCCAGGTAAGATTGGATTCGTTTCAATGTTTGGAACAATCGGTTGCCGTGAGAGATACTTTTGCCAATCTACATTAATTTTCCCTAACTTATCTAGCAATTTCTTTTCAGCATTACCAAACAATTGAATACACCTCCCCTTTACATCCTTACATTCGACAAATAGAAACAGTATCCTGCAAACAAAAAGCCCTCCAAACAAGGAAGGCTTTCTTTATTTATTTTCAATGTTTTGCATTATCTCATCCTAACGGGAATACGTTATAATAAAGTTAACTATTTTGTTCGTTGAAAAGAGCAAGAATAGTAATAAAATGTGGGATCATCCACACAAAGGGGATAACATGGTACAAGGTACAGTAAAATGGTTTAATAGTGAAAAAGGTTTTGGTTTCATCGAGCGTGAAGGTGGAGAAGATGTATTCGTTCACTTTTCAGCAATCCAAACTGAAGGCTATAAATCTTTAGAAGAAGGTCAAAAAGTTACATTTGAAATTACGCAAGGCAACCGTGGAGCACAAGCTGCTAACGTTCAAAAACAATAATAAAAAAGAAGCCTTTCCTGATCAATGGGAAGGCTTTTTTCATGTATTCCTTTAGGGCCTCCCTACTTCCCGAATAGCCGTGACCAGAAGGATTGGCTAGAACGCCTCTGTTCTGCGGCTGCTATGAGGCATTTTGTCTCCTGTGTATCTCGTATCAATTCCATAAGTGCGGCATCCCTTCCGGGTTCCCTTTTTTCTAACTGTTCCTCCAAGCGCTTCACACGCTCAATTAGAGCGCCTTGCTCCTTCCTCATACGCTCCATTTCAAGAAACATAGCTTGTAATATTTCTTGTGTTTTATCGTCCGTCATAGCACTGTTATGAGGCGTTATGGTAGGCGTTTCTTCCGTAGCAGCGGTTGCTACGTCATCAGCTGTATCGCTTGCCATTGCTGAATTTATTGCCTGTTCTAGCGTTATACCCTTCTTCTCCATAGCTGCTATGAGTCTCTGTAATAACAGAACGTCTTTGTTATAAAAAATCCTAGAATTATTTATGCCACGCTCAAAGCGATACCCTACTTCTTCCAGGGCTAAACAATACTTTCTTAACGTGCTATCTGCGATCTTTAATAGCTTAGCAATTTCCTTGCTCCAATAGGTTTGTTCCATTCAGCCCTCCCCTTCCTCTGTCCGTCACATGTCTGTTATTCGGTTGCTACGAGGCGTTATCCTGTTGATATAGTATACATGATTTCATGCTAAACCCCTGTAGGAAAACGAATAAATAACAAGTTGTTTTGCAACTTCGCAAATTATAGATGCAGAGCAACTGTATAATTGCGCACTCACCTAAAATCTGTTCGGAAAAATAAAAAAGGAGAATGATAAAATTTCTCCTTAGTTCACATAATCAGGTTTATCAGAAGTCAGCTATTTCTTTCTGTAGAAGTATTTATACAGGACATAGATTATAAAAATAACTAAGAAGTATATTCTCTAGATAATTTGAATACGATCAAAAGTTTTGAAATAAAAGGGTTTCTGTCCTAGTTAATCTAGTCACCCTTGTCCAACATCTCAGAATAAACTATTTAGTGAGATTAGATAAGGAGTTGATTTAAGTGTTCGAATTTTATAAAGACGGACATCAAGATTTTCTTAGAAGTTTAGAAAGAAACGATACAAGCTTTGAACAGGATTCAGGATTCCAAATGGATAGATCAAATAAAAGAAATACAGATGATAGACATGGTAATGTTGGAGGAATAAATGCCTCAACTTGCCAAAGGCTTGCAGGTATTATTGGCGGTACAGTCGTCACCGCTACTCCTGTCTGTGTTGTAATGCGTCTTCGAGATATTAGAGCAACTATTTTAGGTCGTAGTACTCGTTCTCCACTAGCACTTCCATTTATGCTATCCTTTGAAAATAATGGTCTTAATCTTGGTGAATCTGTTATACTTCAGAAAGAACTTAACCCATTTATTTCTGCATTACGAAAAAGAGGAATTATCGTGACAGCATTTCATAATCACTGGTTATTTGAGGAACCACGCCTAATGTATATTCATTGGGAGAATGTTGGCATGAATCCATTTGAGTTTGCTAGAAACAGTTTTGAAGCCGCAAAAGAAGCAGGTCTTTTTTAATAAACAAATCGGTATAAAACAACAAGCAGCCTTTTTAGGCTGCTTGTTTAGTCGGGTAAGCGAGGGGCATCGCTGCCCCTGACTCCCCTAAGAACCGTACTTGATAGTTTCCTATCATACGGCTCAAGCCTTCTTTTTATCCGATTTCAG
>JBEQAC010000169.1:0-7268 GCA_041640535.1 Bacillaceae bacterium | reverse complement strand
CATAATTTTGTAGCCCGTTAAACATCTTTGAAGGTAGTGATTGCATAATCCCTATATTCCCTGTAGAAAAAACGAAGATAAGAGTCGTAAGACCTAGTACAAATGCAACAGGTACTCCAATAAGAAGAAGTGAAAAGAAACCTACAGCGGATATCATGAGTTAATCACCCCTCTCCTCTTTTTAGGCTTTTACAAATGTTATTAATTGTAAAGACTACAATACATCCCATAGAAACAGGAACGATGGAATAAAGATAACTCATACTTATAGGGATAGTTGGTGATGTCTGATTGAGTACGCTTGGGCTTACCACCCAATATAAAGAGTAGAATCCAATTAAGGATGCAAAAATAAACATGGTAACCTGAATGAAGATTGAAACAATCTGTTGAAACTTAGGGGAAAGGCGGTCATAAAGTATCGTGACCGCCGCCATAGTAGACCTGTTGACTGCAAGACTTCCACCTAAAAAGGTAATCCAGCAAAACAAGTATAAAGATAAGTCATCTGCCCAAAAAATGGGTTGATGAACCACATATCTGAAAAATACTGCAATGATCATGTTCAAGGTTAGGGCCAAACAGATAATCACACTACCAACTACTAAAATTTTATCCAGAACGTCCGCAATCCTTTTGATCATACTAGATAACCAAGACTCAGTTTTTGTGGAAGGTGATGCATGTTTATCTTCAAGTGAAACAACAGCCTGACTATCCTGCATCGAACTTCCTCCCCTCATTAATTATCTGCAATGGTTTGGGCTTTTTCCAAAAACCCCTTAATTTCAGGCGATTTTTCAGACCATACTTTTCTAACGCTATCGACATGATGAATAAATTCTGCTCGATTTTTTAATTCATGCACATTGGTAATTCCATATTTCTCCACAGCATTTTCAAGAAGATCTTGTTCATTCTTTTTTACATGTTCAACATTAAATTTCATCGTTTCAGTTACTGCTTCTTCAATCATTTTTTTATCCTCATCAGATAAACTATTCCAACGATCTTTGTTGATCATTAAGCCGCCTGCCCAATACATATGATTATCAGGGGTTAAGTGCTTGGCTATTTCTGTAAGTTTTTCATTAACCAAAGAGTCAGAATCAATATCTACACCATTGATTACACCAGTCTGCATCGCAGTATAAACTTCCGTTAACGGCATGGGAGTTGGACTTGCTCCTAAGGTTTTCCAATAATCTAAGATGGTAGGGCTAGGTGTGGTACGAAGCTTAAAGCCATTTAGATCTTCAATTGAATTTACTGGTTTTGTAGTTAGCATGTATCGGAAACCCGTTGTTAAATAGCCAAGTCCATGAACATTTTCTTTGGTTAAAGTATTAAATAGATTCATAGATTCTTCCGTAGTCCATAATTGGTAAGCCTGATCATGAGAATCCACGACGAAAGGCATCAACCATGCACCAAAAGCCTCGGAAGAACTACTTAATTGTGCAGTTGTTATTACAGCCATATCGATGCTACCGGTATTTAACTGTTGCATCATATCGCTTTCATTACCTAATAGTCCGCCAGGATAAAATTCAAGTGTAATTCGGCCATTTGTTTTATTCTCTAGGATCTCACCTAATTTATTAGCTGCAACACTCCAAGCCCCATTTTCTTTCGTAATATTTGCAAACTTAAGCGACAATACTTCTTTTTCAGAACTAGTTGAAGGGTTTGATTCTACACCACCGCATGCAGCTAACAAAATGGAAGCTAATAGACCTACTGTAACTAATAATTTCTTTTTCATAATATACCCCCTCTTATTGTGGTTCAAAAGTGATTCTTTAAAATGACACTTTAATTAGTGTTAACTTTAATTACTATTAATCAAATCCTTATCCCTCACCGCTTGTGGAAGGGAATAACTTTGCAAAAATTTATCTACCATTTTTACCGGTTCATCATATCCATAATTTCTGAACGCATATCCCTTGGTTACAAATGGAGCTCCATTATAGAACATCTCATATTGTTGATGTCTGCCTCCAAATTCCGATCCTATAATATCCCATACAAGTTTAAATAACTTGATTTTTTCTTCAGATTCCACTCCCGTTGATCGAATATATCGAGCAATGTCATCCTTTGTTTCGGGATTAATCATTTCCTTATAAGATGAAGGCACTTGTAACACACCACCCCCACATAATTCTCTAATGATCCTGATTACTGAGGAATACAAAATATCCTGCTGACCGACTACCCCATACAAAAAGCGCGGGTTTGGGCAAGCTACACCATTCTTATCAATGGTACATCCATATTCAGAGGCCAATAAATTTCCTTCTACTGATGCAGCAATGGAAGCAAGCTCACCTAATTTTTCTTGTACAGATGGAATTTTATCGATACCATTCATCGCTGCTACTTTTCGTGCTGTGCCAATTAGAAACTTAAGCTTTGTTGTAAATCTTGTTTGAGCTTGGTTATTCCCTAGAACATGAGCTGGCGTTTCATGAAACTGAGCTCGTAATACATCAATGTTTTTATAAACAAACACATCTTCCCAAGGAATGAATACGTCATCGAAAACTACTAAAGAATCACTTTCATCAAATTGAGTCGATAACGGATAATCAAATGTACTAGATTTATCCTGCGCGTAGCTTGGACGTGCATAAAATTTTAGTCCAGCTTTATTAACCGGAACAACAAAAGAAATAGCATAGTCTTCATCCCCTGGACGAAGTGGCGTTATGCAACTAACAAATAAGTAATCAGATACAGCTGAACCTGTACCCAGCATCTGTGATCCACGAACGATGATTCCATCTTCTTTTTCCTCTAATACACCGACAGGGAGGAACTTTTCTTCTTGCTCATGAGAAGACTTACTTCGATCGATCTGTGGTGGAATGATTACATAGGTTACATAAAGGTCATTGTCCCTGGCGTATTTATAAAAGTTAATAACATTATCTCGATAGCGCTTCCCTCCGCGTTCAAAAACTTCAGGGGAGCTAGCGAAAGCAGATATAAAACTACTAACATGATCCGGGCTACGCCCAACAAATCCACAAGTTGCCTCTGCCCATTTTGAGATAGCTAGTCTTCTATCTCTTAAATCTTCTTGGCTTCTTGGAATCATATAAATCTTATTTGCAATAGTTCCATCCTCTGTCTTATAAGTCATGTTTTGAGTTTCATCAGCCGCTAAGTCGTATAAACCTGCAATCGTTTGCGCAATCCCTTTAAAAGCCGGATGAGTAGTCACATCCTTGACTTTTTCCCCATTAATGAATATAGAGCGAGTATCTTTAAGACTTTCTAAATATTGACTGCCTGTCCTTACCATAAATTCTCCCCCACTTTTTTCAATTTTGATAGTTTTCGTATTGATGTATACCTTTAACTATCCATCCCCATCCAATGCCTATCTATAGATTCAATAAGGCATCCTGCACTTCACGATCAAGTTTTTCAATTAGCTTCTCATTATAAGTTTTAATAAATAGAGGATTTTGGGTTATTTTTGAACCATAAAAATTGATATCCCTTACCTCATCCACGTCAATATCAACTAACCCTAACTTTAATGTCAACCCTTCTGTCTCTCTCACCTTAATTTTCGCCAGACCACTAATAGAGAAAACACTCTCTATCCCTATTACATTCAGCACGACCTGGGGGTTTTCATCTAAAATACTCAATATGAAAGATTTGCTATCTAAGGCAAAACGGACTGTGTTCTCATTAATAGCAAATACCCATGACATCGCACTAGAGATTACTTTATTATTTTTTGAATCAAAAACTTGTATAAGTACTAACGTTTTTCCTTGTAACAGATTAATCATTTCTTGAGAAAGAATATATTGTGTTTTAACCAAAATAAGCCCTCCTACATATAATTGTATTTTTTCTTATTGCCATACACATTGCACTATGTGTTATGTGTTATGTATACACAACACATTGCTATGAGAATATAATAATTGCTAATGTAACCGATGTCAATCTATTTATGCATTGTTCGTGTAACAGAAAAAAAGACTGTAAGAAATCTTACAATCCTTCAAAGATCACCTCTGGCTTCACTCTTCCGAAAATCCCTTGCCATGTACCTCAAATACATCCCGAACAACGATAAAAGCACTTGGATCTAATCGGGTCGCAATAGATTTGAGTTTTAATACCTGATTTCTGGCAACCACACAATATACGACCTTCTTCTTGTCATGGGTATATACTCCTTCACCATCTAGAAGCGTAACACCTCGTTTCATCTCGGAAGCAATCGCTTGGGAGATCTCAAGAGGGAGATGAGAAATAATCGTAACTTCTTTCGCAGAGTATTTCCCCTCTTGTACAAGATCAATCACCTTGGCTGAAATAAATACCGCTACAAGTGTATACATGGCGCGGGTAAGATCTAGGTAGTAAAGGGAAATGAGAATTACCACCACATCAGAAACGAATATCGTTCTACCTATACTCCAGCCAAAGTACCTTTGAAATATATTAGCCAAAATGTCAACACCATCCGTTGTGCCTCCGTAACGAAAAACGATGCCCAGTCCAATTCCGACTGAAACCCCTGCATACAGAGCTGCAAGCAGCGGATCTTCCATAGGCAGTGCAAAGGAATCAAACAAGCTAAGAAATACCGATAAAGATATGGTTCCTACTAAAGTATAGATTAAAGAAGCCGTGCCTAAATATCTCCATCCTAGAATTAGAATAGGAACATTAAATAAGAGATTCAATAGACCCGTGTCCCAATTCAACATAATCTTCAATAGAAGGGCAAGTCCAATGATCCCTCCTTCCACTAGTCCGTTTGCTAAATTAAAGTAATTGAAGCCAAAACCCATGATGGCTGAACCAACCGTAATCGCAAAAATATTTTTCATTCTGATCGATGTCATATTGAATTTTCTCCTATAGTCAGAGATGAAGGTGTAGCCCCCCCAACAAGCTGCCAGTTAATTCAGCAGCTTAAGAGCAGTGCGCTTGCATTACTATAAGCAAAAATCGTACCATTCCCGAAGTTAAACTTACCACTCGATCTCGTCAAGCAAGCACTCTGCCCGATTCCGCTCCCAAGACACTAGCTCTTGACCACAACTTATGCACTGATCTATGGATTCCATTTCAAAATCCTCCTTAGGTTATTTACTAATACGAGCCATGGATGCTAGTTAGTAGACATTCAATAAAATTATACAAAAATGCATAGTTATGTAGCACTGCATATAAACGATCTCCTCTTCATCGTTGGGTATTTTATTATTTAGAACACCAAGAGAACGACCTTAAAATAAGAAGATAGCTGTGCACTAGGGAGTAGCCTTTTCCTTCTTCTTGTTGAAATGGGTAAAGGTATTCTTTCTCCTATAAAATTTTTATACCTCTAACTTTTTGGTAATCAAAAAGACATAGGGCTACTGGTCCTATGTCTTCCTTTGTTAGTAGTTTGTATGATACCTACGCTTTCTCTCCTCTGCAATAAAACGACTAACACATTTATCTCTTGATTTAGGTTCAAAACTTCGGGGCGACTCATGCCTTTTATCTGGATATTAACCCCCTACTTTGATAGCTAGCTCTACTTTTCAAGATAATGGGATTCTATATTTCACATACATCTTAAAATAACATTTATGAATTTTCCGTTGTAGTCTGTAAGAGCGGTAAAAAGCACATCCTATGAAAAAATGTTGGTGTGCTTTTTATCCTAAAGATGATAATACCTATTTTAGTTCTAATATTTATATCGATGAATCGAAGGTGCATTTTGTAAATCCCTTAACTCTCTTTTCATCCGCTCATGATCTAAATCTTCTCCTATGAAAACCAATACAGGCTGATATGGCCTGTCTATTCGGTAACGAATGAACATTGGTTCTCCATAGGCATATTGAAACAAAAAGATCCCAGATGACTCAGTCAGGTGAACGAATCCTTTTCCCCGATAAATTCGACCCGGTAATGATTTTAACCATTCTTGAAAAGCGATTCGATCCAACGGTTCTTCCAACACTTCAGTAAAAGTACGCAAATGAAGATGATGATGAACATGGGATTCCAATTGCTGATGTTGACCTATCTCTTGGTGTACGGTAGAAAAAAGAATAGAGGGATCAATATCTGCATTGATGGTTGGTAGTTTTAAAACTGTTGTATTGAAAGTTCTTATACTCTCGCAGAGCGAATCATAATCAGTAGTAACGAGAGTGTCCATTTTGTTTAGAATCAAAACATCCGCATATTTCACTTGTTCTTCTAATAGCTTTTTGACGGAAGCTTTCATTGTTTGACGTTCCTGCCATTGTTTTACGTCTACTACCGTGATTAGAGGTTTCACCTTTACCTTTCCTACTAATGAAGGATGAGTACAGGCATCTAATACCTCGATCGGGTGGGCTGCCCCTGTTGCCTCAATATAGATGCAATCCAAATGATATTCCTCCACCATTTGATGAAGCTTATAGGTCAGTTCTCCTTGAATCGTACAGCAAATACACCCGTTTAATAATTCTTGTAAAGGTGTATTTTCCGGTACAAAAAAAGAATCAATGCTAACCTTCCCTAGTTCATTCATTAATACTCCAATACGTCTTCCTCGTTTTTTCTCGTATTCAATCAGATGGGTCAGCAACGTACTTTTACCACTACCTAAGAAACCCGTAAGTACATACACCTCAGTCAAAGGTTTGCCCATTATCGATATCATTCCTTTCTATAATCTAATGAGTGTACATTTTATGCTTTATAAATCATAACCATTACGATAATATAACTATTATAGTGTTTATACGATGAGAGCACAAATAAGATCAAATAAGGAGACACAATGAAACCCAATCTACCGCTTATACTACCTACAAAAGAAGAACGGCATAAACTTTTTGGTTCCGTCCCTCCTGTTATGGGGTCTAAACCCACCTCTAAGGAAGCGATGGTGGATCTTCAAAACAAACCCAATGATTTCCTCTTTGCCTTAGACTCCGTTGGGATCTGCAACGTCAAACATCCCATAACTATTCACTCGGATGCAGAACCACAGATCCAAACCACGATTGGAACCTTTCGATTAACGACCCATTTAATTCGTGATGCAAAAGGGATTAACATGAGTCGTTTAACCGAGCAGCTGGACCAGTATCATCACGAAGGTTGGATTGTCGACCTCCCTCATTTATGCAAATTTACGAAAGAACTGGCAGAACGTATGGGCCAGCACGGTGCGGAAGTAGAAGTGACCTTCCCCTGGTTTTTCGAACGAAAAGGACCCGTCTTGCAAAAGA
>JBEQAC010000168.1:0-7288 GCA_041640535.1 Bacillaceae bacterium | reverse complement strand
TAATCAATTCGTAGGTTCGACCGTGAGGGATGATATCGCATTTGGTTTAGAAAATAATGGTGTACCTCGTGAAGAGATGCTAAAGAGAATTGATTACGCCATCAAACAAGTAAAAATGGAAGACTATTTGGAATCTGAACCTCATCAATTGTCAGGAGGACAAAAACAAAGAGTCGCCATTGCTGGAGTCATAGCCTTACATCCAGATATTATTATTCTGGATGAAGCGACATCGATGTTAGATCCAATAGGAAAAGACGAAGTATTAGAAACCATCCGTTATTTAAAGGACAAATCCAACATTACCGTTATTTCAATCACACATGATCTTGACGAGGCTGCAAAATCTGACAGAATCATGGTGATGAAGCAAGGTGAAATTTATGCACAAGGTACTCCACATGAAGTGTTTATGATGGATGAAGAATTGGTTTCCATCGGTTTAGATATTCCATTTCCTATTAAGCTTTCAAAAGCATTAAATAGGAAAGGCCTAACTCTATCTAAAAGTTATGTTACAGAAGAGGAGCTACTTGATGAATTATGGACATTAGGTTTAAAGAATTAGAGCATCGCTATCAGGTCCATACTCCATTTGAAAGACTTGCATTATACAATATCAACACCTCGATTAAATCAGGCTCCTACATCGCCATTATTGGTCATACAGGCTCAGGTAAATCGACCATCATTCAACATCTAAATGGCTTATTAAAACCTTCAGCAGGAAGTATCCAAATTGGGGAACGGATCATAACAGCTCAAAAAAAACAAAAAGACCTAAAAAGCCTGCGGAAAAAGGTGGGAATCGTGTTTCAATTTCCTGAACATCAGTTGTTTGAAGAAACAGTTGAAAAGGATATCTGCTATGGACCATTAAATTTTGGCGTTTCCTTAAAAACAGCACAAGAAAAAGCAAGAGAGATTATAAAGCTAGTAGGCCTATCTGAAGCTTTTCTAACGAAGTCACCATTTGATTTAAGTGGTGGACAAATGAGAAGAGTGGCTATTGCAGGTATATTAGCGATGGAACCTGAAATACTGGTATTAGATGAGCCTACAGCTGGATTAGATCCTAGAGGGCGAGTAGAGATTATGGAGATGTTTTATAAGCTCCATAAGAAAAAGGGTTTAACAACGATTCTCGTCACTCACAGCATGGAAGACGCAGCACACTATGCGGATGAAATGATTGTTATGCATAAAGGAACGATTGTAAACCAAGGAACTCCTGACGAAATTTTTTCCAAACCGGAGGAACTTAGTGAAATCGGTCTAGGCGTACCAGAATCTGTCCGTTTTAAACACAAGTTTGAAGAGAAATTCAATGTGAAGATTCCATCTCCATGCCTGACAATGGATGATCTTGTTACACAGGTGAAATCGTTATTAAGAAAGAGTGGGATCGATTCATGCAGGGACTAATCATTGGGCGATATGTTCCAGGAAAATCACTCATACATCAAATGGATCCTAGGGCAAAGCTTTTACTCGTTTTTTTATTTGTGTTTGTCGTATTCATTGCAAATAATACACTCTCTTATGCTTTGTTAGGACTATTTTCGGTTACAATCATCGTTCTTACTAGAATTCCTGTTTATTACATCCTTTTAGGGCTTAAACCAATTTTATATATTGTCCTTTTTACGTTTATTATTCACGTATTTATGACGAAGGAAGGCGTACTTTTGTTCAAGCTTTCCACGATTGAAATTTACGAAGGTGGAGTAACTCAAGGGGTTTATATTTCACTTCGATTATTGTTTTTAGTTTTAATGACAACAATTTTAACATTAACAACAACACCGATTGAGGTTACAGATGGCATGGAGAGTCTTCTGAATCCGTTCAAAAGATTTGGACTACCAGTTCACGAATTAGCGTTAATGATGTCAATCTCTCTACGCTTTATTCCCACATTAATGCAGGAAACAGAAAAAATTGTAAAAGCTCAAACTGCACGTGGCCTGGACTTCAGATCTGGGACAATAATGGATCGATTGAATTCAATTGTTCCTCTATTAATCCCTCTATTTATTAGTGCATTTAGACGTGCTGAGGAGCTCGCTACGGCGATGGAGGCACGAGGGTATAGAGGTGGAGAAGGACGTACGAAATTACGAAATTTACAATGGAGAGGGCTTGATTCTCTCATGTTAGCTTCTTTACTTCTTGTAACAATCGGGTTAGTCATTTTAAGAACGTAATGGAGAGTCAATATGAAGAGATTAATAAGTGTGATTTCCTATGATGGGTCCGCCTTTCACGGGTACCAAGTACAACCGAATAAACGATCCGTTCAAGCTGAGATTGAAGCGGTTCTTTCGAAAATGCATAAGGGTACTCCTATTCGTGTTTTTGCCTCTGGCAGAACCGATGCAAAAGTGCATGCAGTTGGGCAGGTCATTCATTTTGACACTTCACTCTCCATTCCTGCTCAACAATGGAAGAAGGCTCTTAACTCATTACTGCCAGATGATATATCAATAATAGATGTGACGGAAGTAGAGGACCATTTTCATGCACGGTTTAATGTCGTTAAGAAGGAATATCGATATAAAATGTTAACAACACAAGAACCAAATGTGTTTAAGCGACATTATTATTATCATTATCCTTACCAATTAGATCATGAGGCCATCACCCAAGCGATGAGACAATTGGTTGGAACATATGATTTTACCAGCTTTTGCTCAGCAAAAACAGAGATTGACGATAAGGTACGTACATTATATGAGGTAGAGTTGCTAGAGGAAGAAGGCGAACTAATCTTCCGCTTTGTAGGCAATGGCTTTCTCTATAATATGGTTCGTATTCTAGTTGGAACGCTTCTTGACGTTGGACGAGGAGCAATAAAACCTATGGATATAAAAAACATTATTGAAAAGAAAGATCGCTCCTTTGCAGGGAAAACAGTACCAGGTCACGGACTCTATCTATGGAAAGTTTCATATAAGTAGTCAAATTTATAAAAAGTAAATTTTATGACAACTAATCCTGGTGTAACATTTTCTTGACATTGGAGGAACAAAGATATATCATATCATAGGTATGGTATTTTAACCCCACGATAAAGCCCCGGAAAGTCTTTCATCGTGTTAAGAATAAAAAAGTAATTTACTTATTAGGAGGGAAACACATGCGTACAACGTTTATGGCGAAAGCTAATAACATAGAGCGTAAATGGTACGTTGTAGACGCTGAAGGTCAAACTTTAGGTCGTCTTGCAAGTGAAGTTGCTTCAGTTTTACGTGGTAAACACAAACCAACTTTCACACCAAATGTAGACACTGGTGATTATGTAATCATCATCAATGCTGAAAAAATCGAATTAACTGGTAAAAAATTAACAGACAAAATTTACTACCGTCACAGCCAATTCCCAGGCGGTTTAAAACAAAGAACAGCATTAGAAATGCGTACAAACTACTCAGAGAAAATGCTTGAGCTTGCTATCAAAGGCATGCTTCCAAAAGGTTCTCTTGGTCGTCAAATGTTCAAAAAGCTTCATGTTTATTCTGGAGCAGAACATCCACATCAAGCACAACAACCTGAAGTTTACGAACTTCGCGGTTAATTAATAAGGAGGGTATTAATTTGGCACAGGTACAATATTATGGCACAGGTCGTCGTAAGAGCTCTGTTGCACGCGTACGCTTAGTTCCTGGCGACGGAAGCATCGTAATCAACGGTCGTGACATTGAATCTTATATTCCATTCGCAGCTTTAAGAGAAGTTGTAAAACAACCACTTGCTGCAACTGAAACTCTAGGAAGCTACAATGTTCTTGTAAACGTAAATGGTGGTGGATACACTGGTCAAGCTGGAGCTATCCGTCATGGTATCTCTCGCGCATTACTGCAAGCTGATCCAGAATTCCGTGGCACTTTAAAACGTGCTGGTCTATTAACTCGTGACGCTCGTATGAAAGAACGTAAAAAATACGGTCTTAAAGGCGCTCGTCGTGCACCTCAGTTCTCAAAACGTTAATTTGGGGCGTTCAAAGGCTCTCAACCAATTTGGTTGGGAGCTTTTTTGTACACAAAAACAAGATGAGGGAGGTTTACCTCATCTTGTTAATCTATTGGGTAATAGGTAAAGAAATTTGAACATTGGTTCCAATTCCTTCTTTACTTGAGATCTCCATGCATCCTTTATGAGATTCAATGATTTTAAAGCTAGTCATCATTCCGAGCCCAGTGCCTTTGTGTTTTGTTGTATAAAAGGGAATACCAATATTTCTTAATAAAGATTCAGGAATTCCACAACCTTGGTCATTAATTTCTATTAGGATTTCATTTTTATTTTTAACTTTAAGTTCGACCATGATCTTTCCACCAGTAGGCATAGACTCAATGGCATTTTTAATCAGATTGATAAATACTTGTTTTAATTGGTTTCCGACACAATAGACAATTGGAAGTTGCTCTGAATCAAGATCGATTTCAACGTTGTTGATTAATGCTTGAGAACTAAGCAGTGTGACTACATCCTTTATAATCTCTTGAATATCCTCTAGATGAAATTGATGAGCTTGAGGTTTAGCTGCCATCAGTAGCTCTCCAGTAATTATTTCTATTCGAGCAATTTCATCTGCCATAATCTCTAAATAACTTTCCTCAATAGAACCGCTAGATGATCTCATAATTTGTAAGAATCCTTTAAGTGCTGTTAATGGGTTCCTTATCTCATGGGCAATAGAAGCAGAAAGTTGTCCAACTGCAGTAAGCTTTTCAGAGTTTACAATCCTTTGTTCTGTAATTTTTTGTTCTGTGATATCTTTTGCAATACCATATACACCAACAATTTCATTATCTACAATGATGGGCATATTTGTGACACTTACATAGACTATATGCCCATCCTTATGTCTAGCCTTTGTTTCGTAATTTTGTGTAATCCCTTTGACTGCTTTATTATAAAACTCTACTGTTTTATCTAAATCCTCTTCTACAACTAAAGGTAAAAAGGAAAGTTGAAGAAATTCCTCTTCACTATAGCCTAACATCTGTTCCATCGCTGAATTTACACTCAGATAATTTCCTTCTAAGTCAAAAGAGAATACAGCATCGGGATTTTGATCGAAAAGGGATTTGTAATGCTGATTTCGTTCTGAAGTAGCTTTTTTCTCTTCCGTCACATCGAGAAAGTAAACAGTTAGTCCATTAGGTGAGGGATATGCCCTTACTTCAAACCATGTTTTTAAAGGAGGAAAATAAGCATCAAATTTTACAGATACTTGCTGTTTAGTTGCTTTATGATAATATTCATAAAAAGGTAAATCTATTGCCTCTGGGAACTCATCCCATACATTCTTTCCAATAAGATTCTCTCGACTTCTGAATAAAAGACGTGTGGCTTCTTCATTTATATAAGTAAAATTCCACTGGTTATCTAATGCAAAAAAGCCGTCTGTAATTCGATCTAGTATTTTACGTTCCTCGATTTCTATATAATTCATGTCTATCATCCCTCATTCGTACGTCATCTAGAATCAATTCTACTTACATCAGGTGAAATCCTGCAAATAAATTGTTTATATAAAATCGTAATTGTACTGTTCTTCTATTCAAAAAATCGATCGTCTAGTAAAATGAGAGAATACTGAAATCAATACGTATTCCAAAGACTGCATTTTAGGAGATTATAAAATGTTACAAAAAGTTAATCATTACCTTGAAAAGTTCATGCCATTAATTACTCCGGTGGGGGTAATCATTGGTGTTGTATTTGCCACTTCTTTAAAGGAGTTTGCTTTTTTAATCCCTTGGATTTTTGCATTTATTACGTTTTCGGGGAGCCTTAATTCAAATTTTTCATCAATGACCCGCGCGATTACTCATCCTTTACCTTTACTTACTTGTATGCTTTTATTACACATCCTTATGCCATTATGGGCATGGGGGATCGGGTTCCTTACATTTAAGGATGATGTATTTACAATCACAGGACTGATTTTAGGAATGTTAATACCTACCGGAGTAATGAGCCTGCTTTGGGTTTCCATT
This sequence comes from Bacillaceae bacterium, assembly GCA_041640535.1. Classification (GTDB taxonomy): domain Bacteria; phylum Bacillota; class Bacilli; order Bacillales; family Bacillaceae_L; genus Litchfieldia. The sequence goes on along the minus strand of JBEQAC010000168.1, from coordinate 1,280 downwards.
TACAGGGGGAACATCGCCTTAACATTATCCATTATCATTATTGATACATTACTCTCACCATTTATTGTCCCATATACTCTTTCGATGTTTGTTGGTACGAAGGTTGAGATGGACATCATAGGAATGGTAAAAGGCCTTATTGGAATGGTTGTGATCCCGTCACTTATTGGTATGATCCTAAATCAAGTAACAAAAGGGAAAATAAAGACATTGTTAGGACCACGTCTCTCGCCATTTTCTAAAATAGGCCTTGGGATCGTTGTCATGTTGAATGGAGCCATCGTTGCACCCTATCTAAAAAATGTCGATTTGAAATTAATTTTGATAACTGCAATTGTCTTTTTTATCGCATTTACTGGCTATCTATTTTCATTTTTAATAGGAAAGTGGATTTTAAGAGCAGAAAAAGAAACCGTCATTGCTCTTACCTTTACCGGTGGAATGAGAAATATTAGTGCTGGAGCCGTCATTGCAACCTCTTACTTCACGCCACAAGTGGCTGTCCCAGTTGTACTCGCAATGCTATTTCAGCAAGTATTGGCCTCGATCTATGGGTATATGCTAGGTAGATACTATAGAAAAGAAAATGAGGTTAATTTTAACTCTCAAAGTGCTTAAAGCAAAGAAAGGAAGGTACTCCGGTTAGGGGGGACCTTCCTTTCTTTTAACTTTCCGTTGTTTGACCATAAAAAGGATAATGATTTCATTAATAAGTTTGCAATTTAGTAAATGGAAAATAAGATAATGGTCCTATTTTTATTTTTAAAAATTCATAATATTATTAACTTAATGATAAATACGTTAATGAAATTCCTGTAAATGTAAACGTGTTTATTCACTAACTGAAAGGAGGTTCGTTATAAAGAAAGGTTCGCGAGGAATTTTTGACACTCCATCAAGCAAACTCACCATGGTACTCACCCGCATTATCTCCATCCTGCTCTTATCCTACATAACTTATTTTCTAACAACAGTGTAAATTGTCTATCATTTTAGGTGATAGATCATTTTAATGAGCAATTGAATGGATGCGCTTTCAAAAAATATAAATTAGAGAGGGGAATTGAAGTATGAGGAAAGGTTTATTTCGTAAGCTTGCACTTGTTTTCTTAATACTACTATTAGCTATTCCGAGTTCTGTTTTAGGCAAGGCAAATGAAAAGGCATCTGAAAAAGCTTCTACAAAGGTTAATGAAAATAGTAATAGACCTCACCTTGATCCACAGGGGGATACTCCCAATTTTAGAAATGTATCTGTTCATGATCCATCGATTATTAAG
>JBEQAC010000167.1:0-7308 GCA_041640535.1 Bacillaceae bacterium | reverse complement strand
TTCCATTAACATTTGAGACGTTAGCCATTATTTTTCCTTATGCATTAGCATTAGCAATTGTTGGATTATTAGAATCACTACTTACTGCATCAATCGTTGATGATATGACGGATACAGATAGTGATAAGAACAAAGAGAGCCGTGGTCAAGGTATCGCAAATATCGTGACAGGATTTTTCGGAGGTATGGCTGGTTGTGCGATGATTGGCCAAGCCGTTATAAATGTAAAATCCGGTGCGCGTGGAAGACTTTCTTCTCTTGTTGCAGGAGTGTTCTTAATGTTTCTAATTTTAGTATTAGGTGGTTTAGTTGTTCAAATTCCGATGGCAGCCTTGGTAGGTGTCATGATTATGGTGTCAATTGGGACGTTTGACTGGTCATCACTAAAATTATTACACAAGGTTCCCCTTACAGATGCGATTGTCATGGTTGTAACAGTAGTGACCGTTGTTGTTACACATGATTTATCAAAAGGTGTATTTGCTGGAATCATTTTAAGTGCAATTTTCTTTGTTGCTAAAATATCAAGAGTACATGTTACAAGTGTGTTAGATCAAGCAACAGGTAAACGTATTTACCGTGTTAGAGGCCAGGTTTTCTTTGCCTCTGTCACAGAATTAGTTAATAGTTTTGATCTTAAAGATGATGTGAAGAAAGTAGAGATAGACTTCACACAAGCACATGTTTGGGATGACTCTGCGGTAGCTGCAATCGATAAGATTGTGATTAAGTTCCGCGAAAATCATACAGAAGTTAAAATTATAGGACTTAATGAACCAAGTTCTTCTCTTGTAAAGCGATTAGCTGTTCATGATAAACCAGGAGCAAAACTTTCTGGGCATTAATTAAATATCCGGATTTTAATCCGGCTATTCTTTTACATATTAGGAGGGAAACAGATGTTCGCAAAAATTTTAATAGCTTCTGACGGTTCCGCACATGCCGAAAGAGCTGCAGAAAAAGCATCATACATTGCTTCAGCTAACTCAAACTCAACGATTGAAATCGTGTATGTAATTGATGCAAATGCATCAAAAACAGATGTTTTACATTCTGCTAATTCAGTAATGATTGACCAAAACCGTAAGAAACGAATTGAAAAAACAGAACAAATTGTGAAATCGAAAATTCTTAATTACAAAGTTACCATTTTACATGGTGAGGCAGGGCCTTCGATTGTCGATTATGCAAATAACAATAAATTTGATCTAGTTGTTCTTGGTAGTAGAGGGTTAAATTCTTTACAAGAAATGGTTTTAGGAAGTGTAAGCCATAAGGTTGCCAAAAGAGTCGACTGTCCAGTTCTTATTGTAAAGTAAAATTAGGAATATTTATTCTAGTTTTGAAAGTTAATAAACTCCAAACTATATATCCCCTGAACCTATATTCTAGGATCCAGGGGTTTTTCTATGTTGAAAATAATATAGCTTTCACATCTTAGTTTGATTGAGTAACTCATTGTTTTTCTATAACTGGGAATATTAATCCTAGGATTAATTAAGTTAGGAGAGATACAATGGGCTGGAAAGAATCATGGTTTGGAAATGTAAAAGGTGACTTGTTAGCTGGGCTTGTGGTGGCATTGGCACTTATCCCTGAGGCGATTGCATTTTCCATTATTGCGGGTGTCGATCCCATGGTCGGTTTATATGCCTCATTTGTCATATCAGTAGTGATTGCATTTGTTGGGGGAAGACCCGGGATGATTTCAGCCGCTACTGGGGCGATGGCTTTGTTAATGATTGATCTGGTTGCTCAGCATGGTCTTCACTATTTACTTGCGGCTACGATCTTAACCGGAATCTTACAAATTATTTTCGGAGTAGTTAAACTCGCGAAGTATATGAAGTTTATTCCACGTTCAGTTATGGTCGGGTTTGTGAATGCTTTAGCAATCTTAATTTTTACATCGCAATTTCAACACTTTGTTGGTGAAGGTTTTGAAATGTATATGATGGTAGGAGCAGCTTTACTAATTATCTATCTCCTTCCTTATTTGACTAGAGTAGTCCCATCACCATTGATTGCCATTATTGTTATAACTTTTTTTGCACTAATGACCGGTAGTGGTGTGAGAACAGTTGGGGATATGGGAACTCTTACTAAAGCTTTTCCAACATTCTTTATCCCGAATTTTCCTTTAAACTTCGAGACATTATCGATTATTTTTCCTTATTCAATAGGTTTAGCTGTGGTAGGTTTAGTGGAATCCTTATTAACAGCAACCATCGTGGATGATTTAACAGATACTCCGAGTGATAAAAATGTTGAATCAAGAGGTCAAGGGATTGCCAATATAGTTGCCGGTTTTTTTGGAGGAATGGCGGGGTGTGCCATGATTGGGCAATCTGTGATTAATGTAAAATCAGGAGGTCGTGGTAGGCTCTCTTCATTAGTTGCAGGAGTTGTCTTAATTTTATTAATCGTATTTTTAGGTGATATCGTTGCTCAAGTTCCAATGGCAGCATTAGTTGGAGTAATGTTCATGGTAGCGATTGGAACCTTTGATTGGAATTCGATACGAACGATTCGGATTGTCCCTGTTACAGATACAATTGTTATGGTTGTAACAGTGTTGACGGTAGTTGTTACACACGATTTAGCAATAGGAGTTCTAACAGGTGTTATATTAAGTGCAATTTTCTTTGTTTCAAAAATCTCTAAAGTTAAGGTTAAGAAAGAAATTAAAGGGAATCGGGTGGTTTATGAATTTAGAGGAGAACTGTTCTTTGCTTCAGTTTCTGAAGTACTACAGTCTTTTGATTATGAAATCGGTCGTTCAAAAATAGTTATTTTAGATCTAACTGAATCCCATTTATGGGATGATTCTGCGGTTGCTGCGATTGATAAAATTGTATTGAAATTTGAGGAAAAAGGCGTACAAGTCGATATTATTGGGTTAAATAAATCGAGTTCAGATTTAATTGAGAAATTAAGTCGAAAACTTAGTACGCATTAAAGGGAGGAAAAAAATTGTTTAAGGACATACTGTTGGCCTGGGATGGATCAGAGCACTCGCTTAGAGCAGCAGAAAAAGCAATTGAAATTGCGAAATGTACAAAGGATTCACGGGTTGTTGTGGTCTATGTAAAAGATACAGGAAAGTCTAAATCTGAGGTTCTGCAAAATTGGAATAGTATTGAGATTACAAATCCAAGAGAAGAACGGGTAAAGAGAATAGAAAAAATGGCGAAGGATTCAAATATTCAATATACAGTTGAAATGCTACAAGGTGAACCAGGGCCAGCGATTGTAGAGTATGCAAATCAACATAAGTTTGATGTTGTAGTCGTTGGGAGTAGGGGACTTAATGCGTTACAAGAAATGGTGTTAGGAAGTGTAAGTCATAAAATAGCAAAAAGGGCAAATTGTCCTGTTATGATTGTAAAATAAAGATTCTGAAGAAGACTTAATTATGGGAAACTGTAAATAAGTCTTTTTTGTAATTGTTCTTGGAAGAAGAGGTTTAAATAGGTTACAGGATGTGGTTTTAGGAAGCGTCAGCCATAAAGTGGCAAAGAAGGCAAAATGCGCAGTCATGATAGTGAAATAAGATGTATATTCTGCTTTTAATTAACTGATTATTCTAATAAAAAAAGAAGTTGAAAAGAGCTCAACTTCTTTTTTGTTATTTTTCACGTTCATAAATCAATAATTTTTGGAATGATTAACGGATTACGTTTAATCTTTTCGTAGATAAATCCTGATAGTTTTTCTTTTATTCTATTTTCAAGTTCAAACCGACTTCTCGTTTCTTGTACGAGTAGTGTAACTAAAGATTGAATTTCATTCATAAGTTCTTCAGATTCTCTAATATAAACAAATCCTCTTGAAATAATTTGTGGTGTTCCTATCGGAGTCCTGTCTTTACGTAAAACAAAAATCGAAATCATGCCATGTTCGGACAGTATTTTTCGTTCCCTTAGAACAATTCTTCCAATGTCACCAACACCATGACCATCAATATAAACAGGAGCAGCTGGTACTTTCTCCGTAATTGCAGCTTCTTCATTCGAAATGGTCAATACATCCCCGTTATCTAGTAAAAAGGTATTTTCTTTAGGGATATTGCACTGAACTGCTAACGATTGATGTGTCTTTTGCATCTTAAATTCCCCATGAATCGGGACAAAAAACTTTGGTTTCATTAGGCTAATCATGAGTTTTAATTCTTCTTGAGCACCATGACCTGATGTATGAATATCATTTAACTTATGATGAATGACATCTGCACCTGCCCTTGTTAGCTGGTTAATAACTTTGTTAACACTTAGTGTGTTCCCAGGAATTGGAGAGGAAGAGAACACAACCGTATCACCTTTTATGATATTTATATTACGGTGTCTACCTGAAGCAATTCTTGATAAAGCTGCAAACGGTTCCCCTTGGCTACCGGTACATAGTATGGTAACCTCATCAACAGGGGTTTGTTTTAGTTCATACTCTGTGATAAACGTACTTTCTGGCGCTTCAATATATCCTAATTCTCTCCCTAATGTGATCGCTCTCTCCATACTTCTACCTGCAATAAACACCTTTCGATTAGTAAGTACAGAGGCTTTTATTACTTGTTGAAGGCGATAAACATTTGATGCGAAAGTAGCAAATATTACACGTCCTGTTTGTTTTTTTACTAGTTCAATGATTGTATTTCCAATATGATTTTCTGACAAGGATATGCCTGGTATCTCACTGTTCGTACTGTCTGATAATAGGCATAGAACCCCATTACCTCCTATTTTTCCCATTTTAATGATATCTGGTGGAGGTCCAATAGGAGTAAAGTCAAATTTAAAATCTCCTGTATGTACAATAGTTCCAAGTGGTGTGTTAACTACAATACCATAAGAATCAGGTATACTGTGAGTAGTACGAAAGAAGGAGATTTCTAGGTTTGAACAAGAGATAACATCTTCGTCAGATATTTCATGGAGAGTGGCTTCACGAAGGAGTTGATGTTCCTCTAATTTGCTTTTAATAAATCCAAGAGCCAACTTTCCTGCGAAAATAGGTACATTAATCTGCCTTAGAAGAAACGGAATTCCCCCAATATGGTCTTCATGTCCGTGTGTAATAAATAATCCTTTTATCTTCTCTGAATGCTTTAATAGGTAGGTATAATCTGGAATAATATAATCTATCCCAAATAATTCACTATCAGGAAATTTAATTCCAGAATCGATAATGATGATTTCATTTTCGTACTCGATTACGTACATGTTTTTTCCTACTTCTCCTAAACCGCCCAAAGGAATTACTTTAATTGTTTGTTTGTTGTTATTTGTCATATAACCTCCAAGTATTAAGCAAAGTTCTTTTATTACATCACCTTTTTGCTTTATTTCTTATTTACATGAACTTTTCCGGCTCCGTTCATGAGGGACACAAATTTCTACTTATTATTTTACCATTCTAATTACAAGTTGGACAAATAAGAATACTCTCTATCAGATTAGATGTAATTTGTAGATATTATAATGTAACTGCTCACATTTATAATATCTACAATTAATAAAAAAACATTTAAAATGCATTTGATAATAACGGCCCCCACTTTTATGAGAGTTGAAAGTCACTAATAAATAGAAAAGAGGTGGAAATCGAAGGTTTTGCTAGTACGTTGACCTTAAATATAATATAAAAAGTAGGAGGGAAAAATGGCAAGTTCGCTTTGGAGGAAGGCATTATTTTATATTGTTAGTTTCTGCCATCATGTAGATAAGAGTATACCAAACAAGTTTTATTATCTCTGAGTTAGTAAAAAGCAAAAGATATTAATGTTGTAATAACAAATAAAAACTGTGCTCTATACTTTGTTTTGTGTAGGAGCATTCACGATGTTTGTCAGTATAACAAATAAATGCCTCCCACTAACATGTGAGAGGCATTTATTTGTTTTCCTTTATATTAAAATCATCTCGATAATGATCGTATATGTATAGTGTTAGAGATTGATTGTTAATCCCTTCTACTCGATTACCCGTAATGGAGTTTTAACTTTGCATACATATCCTGTAAAGTAAATGTTGAATCAACGGAATTATACCATCTAACAAGCCTTTCTTTTTGATAATGTACATATCTCATATCTCTAGTAACCCTTGGGGCAGGCTTCATTTCATAATCATATTGATGATCGTCCAAGAGTAGACTAACAATTGGAGAGTCACCAAGATGCCACATCTCACCTTTTGGCCATGAGTGTAAACGGGAGGTATCAATTACTCTACCTTCTTTGTTAGCTCTTTCAATTGCTAAAGGAATGTATTTCTCTACCATGTCATAGTTGAAATCAACTAATTGTTGGTATAAGTATGCACCAATCTCACCATATGGTTTTACATTAACAGCTAATTCAGCAATACTCACACGCACCATTTTATATACATTTGAAGGGATAACCCAAAGAGGAATGTTTGATTTAAAAATCACATTCGCAGCATTTATATCATTACTTAAGTTAAATTCGAATTCTCCCTCTGGCCATGCTCCTCCACCAATCCATAGAGCTGTAAGTTTGTCCGCAATGACTGGCTCTTTCAAATACGCAGCTGCCAAATCAGTTATTGGTCCTAAAAAAGCCACATACAAAGGACTTGGATCATCTCTCATAGCTTCATTAACAATAAAGTCAGCACCTTCTGACTTCACCGATGTCTCTTCGTCAGGAATAGCCTTGTCTGCTCCTTTATAAACCGGAACTTCATTTCTAAGTTTCATTAAGTCTAGTACTTTATGTATCTCATCATAGCTTTCTTGCATAGAATAATCGGTTCGATGTGTCCCAAAATGTGCTCCTATAATTCCTTGAATTTTAAAACGAGGAGTTAATAAAGCATGTACAATTGCAAATTGGTCATCAGCTTCATTTTTAGCATCAGTATTAATGATTAGACGTATTTTCTTTGATTCTGGGATATCAAATGGGTGCTTCAAAGTAAAACCTCCTATAAATAATTAAAGTTTGTTAAATACATCTAAATTTTATCATTGTTAGACAGCGCTTTCAATAAAAATATTTAGTATAATTTAGTGATTTTTTAACTAGAAAAACATATAGTTAATTACACTTTTTTACACGTGTTTATAAAGGAGACCTAGCTGTTTATATCGCAGATAGTTAAATTCCAAGTGGAATAAAGGTTTTGAATAAGAAAATAATGATTGTTTAGATTTATTTAGAAAAAAACTAGAAATCTATAAAAAAACGCGTTGAATTTTTAGTTAATTTATAAAAAACACTAAAAAAATCTATAAAATATATTGACTCATATTTATAAATATTATAAAATTTTTATATAAAGTTAC
>JBEQAC010000166.1:0-7322 GCA_041640535.1 Bacillaceae bacterium | reverse complement strand
GGTGGTTGGTCGGTTCATCGAGAATAAGAAAATTCGATCGCTGAAGCATAAGCTTTGCTAATGCCAATCTTGCTTTTTCTCCACCGCTTAGTGTGTTAACAGTCTTTAATACATCGTCTCCGGAAAAAAGAAAGCTACCTAGAACCGATCTGATTTCTTTTTCAGGTTTAAGCGGGTACTCATCCCATAATTCGTTCAGCACACGTTTGTTTGACTTTAAATTGGCTTGTTCCTGGTCATAATAACCGATGGTGACGTGTGAGCCATACTGAAACTCACCTGTGAATAAGTCCATCTGTTTTGTAATGGCTTTTAGTAAGGTTGATTTCCCAATTCCGTTTGGTCCAACTAAAGCAATACTGTCGCCTCGATTAATCGAAAATTTGATATTCTTAATAATAGGTTCAGTATTCGTATAGGATACTGAAATATCGCTCGCTTTTAATACATCATTTCCACTTTGTCGTTCGATTTCAAATTGAAAGAAGGCGGATTTTTCATCACCTTGTGGTCTTGTGAGCAATTCCATTCGATCAAGCTGCTTTCTTCTACTTTGCGCTCGTTTTGTTGTGGAAGCACGTGCTAAATTTCTAGCAATAAAATCCTTCAGCTTTTCTACTTCTTCTTGCTGTTTTTCAAACTTTTTCATTTCAAGAAGATAGTTTTCTGCTTTTTGATTCAGATAGGAACTATAGTTGCCAACGTATTTCGTTGCAGTTGTTCTTGAGATTTCGTATACCTGATTCACAACTTTGTCTAAGAAATAGCGGTCATGGGAGACAATTAAAATAGCACCTGAGTACCCTTGTAAATATTGTTCAAGCCAGCTTAAGGTTTCGATATCAAGATGGTTGGTAGGCTCGTCCAGAATAAGTAAATCGGGCTTTGTTAATAAAAGCTTACAGAGTGCTAGCCTTGTTTTTTGTCCACCACTCAACGATGATATTTTTACACTATAATCAAAATCTGAAAACCTAAATCCATGAAGTATAGAGCGAATATCAGCTTCATATTGATATCCTCCTCGCTCTTTATACTCTACTTGTAGTTGGTCATATTCTGATAGGATTCTTTGATATTGTGTTTCATTAGAAATAACTCCAGGATCGCCCATCTTCATCTCAAGTTTTCTTAACTCTTCTTCCAGCTTTCTTAAAGGCTCAAACACGGTGAGCATTTCCTCCCATATTGTAAGAGAGGATTCGAGACCCGTATTTTGAGCAAGATAATCCATCGTCACACTTTTTGGTTTAATCATTTCCCCACCATCGTGTGACATTTTTCCAGAAATCATTTTTAGTAAGGTTGATTTTCCGGCCCCATTTCTTCCTACAATGGCAATTCTATCTTTAGATTGTACTTCTAGTTTTATATTGGATAAAATAAGATCAGCGCCAAAATATTTTTTTAACTGATTCACTTGTAATAAAATCATACATTTCACCTCTTGTTTCTACTATTAGTGTATCTTATTATGCTAAGGGTGGGCAACACTAGGAATTTGTTCACACATCCGATAAGACAACGTAGTGAAAATAGTGTATAGTGAATGGTGAGAGGGGTAGTGAAAGCTATGTCAGAATTTACTCATTTTAATGAGCAAGGACGTGCCCGAATGGTCGATATTTCTGAAAAAAGTTCGACTGTTCGAACAGCGATTGCCAAAACAAGTGTAACGGTGAACGAACAAATATATGAGCAAATAACGAATCATCAAATAAAAAAAGGCGATGTATTAGCTGTAGCACAGGTTGCAGGAATTATGGCCGCTAAAAAAACATCTGATATCATCCCAATGTGTCACCCACTTTCTTTGAATAAAGTTGACATTACTTTTACATGGGATAAATACGATCAAGACTATCGGTTAGAGATTCAAGTGGAAGTGAAAACTAAGGGTAGTACGGGTGTAGAAATGGAAGCATTGACTGCCGCTTCAGTTGCTGCATTAACGATTTATGATATGTGTAAAGCCGTGGATAAAGGAATGGTCATTGGGCCAACCTTTTTAATAGAAAAAACTGGTGGGAAAAATGGAGATTTTCGAAGAGAAAGTCTGTAGATATCGATGCGTAGGAATGTGGGGGAAGTAAATTGAATATGAATCAATCAAAAATACCACAAGCAACAGCGAAGAGGTTACCTTTATATTATCGTTTCCTTAAAAACTTGCATGCATCTGGGAAACAAAGAGTATCCTCCGCGGAATTAAGTGATGCGGTAAAGGTGGATTCGGCGACGATTCGTCGAGATTTCTCCTACTTTGGAGCATTAGGGAAAAAGGGCTATGGGTATAATGTAAATTATTTATTATCTTTTTTTCGTAAAACCTTAGATCAAGACGAGGTGACTCAGGTTGCTTTAATCGGAGTTGGAAATTTAGGTACAGCCTTTTTAAATTATAATTTTTCTAAGAATAATAATACGAAGATTGAAATTGCATTTGATGTGGATGTAAATAAAATTGGTAAGGATATCGGTGGGGTTCCTGTTTTTCATTTAGATGAACTTGAGGAGCATTTACCTGATCATGTGACAGTAGCAATTTTAACTGTTCCAGCAACAGCTGCACAATCGATTACGGATCGATTGGTAGGAAAAGGGGTTAAGGGAATCCTAAATTTTACACCTGCACGTATTAATGTACCAGACACTATTCGAGTTCATCATATTGATTTAGCGGTAGAGCTGCAATCATTGGTCTATTTTTTAAAACATTATCCTAGTGAATAAATCGGTGGTATGATACATTCAGAATTAAAATTTTTAAGGAGGTGAATGGACATGGGATCTCTAGGAATGGGAAGCCTCTTATTAATTGTATTTGTAGCATTGCTTATTTTTGGTCCGAAAAAGCTACCTGAGTTAGGGAAAGCAGCAGGAAACACGTTACGTGAGTTCAAGAATGCAACAAAAGGGTTAGCGGATGAAGATGAAGAAAAAAAGAAAGAGAATGAAACAAAGTAGTTAGGATGACTATAATGAACGAAAAAGAAATGTCCGTATATGATCATATAGGGGAACTTCGAAAACGACTGATTTTTGTAGTCGTTTTCTTCTTCTTTGCTGTGGTAGGCAGTTTTTTTCTTGCTGAGCCTGCCATTGTCTTCTTGCAACAAGCAGATGAAGCTAAGGAACTAACAATGAATGCGTTTCGTCTAACAGATCCAATAAAAATCTATATGCAATTTGCTTTTATCATTGCATTTATAATTACCTCACCTATCATATTGTTTCAGCTCTGGGCTTTTATTAGTCCTGGTTTATATGAAAAAGAGAGAACAGTGACACTTAGCTACATTCCAATTTCCGTTTTTTTATTTCTAGCAGGACTTTCTTTTTCCTACTTTATTCTTTTTCCATTTGTCGTGAATTTTATGGGGAGACTGGCTGACCGGTTAGATATTCAACAGATGATTGGGATTAATGAATATTTCCAATTCCTATTACAATTAACACTACCATTTGGGTTTTTATTTCAATTACCTGTGGTGATCATGTTTTTAACGAGACTCGGAATTGTCACACCGATGTTTTTAGTAAGTGTAAGAAAATATGCCTACTTTATTCTCCTTGTAATAGGTGCTTTTATTACACCACCAGAATTGTTATCACATCTTATGGTCACTTTTCCTTTGTTTATCCTTTATGAAATAAGTATTTTTGTTTCGAGAGGGGCATACAGGAAAGCGAAGCGGGCTGAGATGATGTATGCGAACGAAGAATATGAAAAGAAATAACCTCCTAAGTGGGAGGTTATTTTTTCGTCACATCTTTAATTTTTTTGTGCAATAAAAACATTCGAATGGCAACTCCAAAATCAAAGGTAGCCACGAGCATTAATATGATGGTGGAGAAATTCCATACGGTTTCCTTAGCACTTCCGATGGCTAAATAAGTGAATAGAATCCCCATTAAAAAATAAATAACTCCCATTACTAAGGGTGAAATACGACGCATATAGATGATCCTCCAGTTAATAAACAATAAGCATTATTGCCATGATAGAAAGAATGCTTGTAGCTTTTCGGCTTCACGCATCATTCTCTCAATATCATCTGCAAAAACCGTTTGAACGATGACGACGAGCGTATTCATCGCTACGTGTGCAAAGATTGGGACGATGATCCGGTTTGTTTTTACATATAAATAGGCAAAGGTAAAGCCCATCGCAGAATACAGCAAGAGATGACTAAATTCCATATGAACGGCAGCAAATAAAACAGAACTTAGTAAAGCTGAGATAAAAAAGTTAAATCGTTTATAGAGTGTTCTAAAAATGATCATTCTAAAGATGATTTCCTCTAAAATTGGACCAATAACAGAAACAACAATGATAAGGAATGGCGTCATTCGAACAAGCTCCATGATCTGCTGGGTATTTTCAGAACCAGGTTCAACACCGAATACTCGAATTTCAATATTGGCAGCTATTCCTTGGGCAAGCATCGCAAGGAATATTCCTCCAATGGACCAAGCGATAGTCTGGCCTAGTGTCGATCGTTTAATATCTCGATAGTCCGCCCTCATATCAGGTCGTAATAGTAAAAGTGTAATCATTAACCCGATGGTAAAGCTAAAAATGATCCAATATGTTGAAGCTAAAGTAAACGTCTCTCGATAATCCTCTCCGGTAAAGATATTAAAATATAAGAGAATTGGTACGCCTACAATACTTGAAACCTGCATAAGTACATAAGTTAAGATGATATACCAATAGCGTTTTTCCAACTGATTAACTCCTTTTTCGTAGGTTCATTCAATATGTATTTCCCTCATTTTTATTAAAACTATACTTCCGTATCATACCACAATTATGACTATATCCATTAACGATACGATTTCTCTATTCAACTTCAAACAAATTTAATAAGAGGAAGGTTTATATTTCTTATGTTGTGACATAATCTAGAAGGGTGACTAAAATTGTCCATCTCCAAATACATATGATAGAGATATTAATTCATTCCTTGACGCTTCATTTACATAAATAAAATATTAAATTTTTTTATCGAAATACTTGCAAAAAAAATAGAGATTCATTAATATAATAATTGTGTTAGCACTCAAAGTGACTGAGTGCTAATAAAAATGTAAAATCTAACATTTTAATTCATTTGAGGAGGTTGTTTTACTTGTTAAAGCCATTAGGTGATCGTGTAGTAATTGAACTAGTTCAATCTGAAGAGAAAACTGCAAGTGGTATTGTGTTACCAGATTCTGCTAAAGAAAAGCCGCAAGAAGGTAAAGTAATTGCTGTTGGCACTGGTCGTGTATTAGACAGTGGTGAGCGTGTTGCTCTTGAGGTGTCTGAAGGCGATCGTATCATCTTCTCAAAATACGCTGGTACTGAAGTGAAATACGAAGGTACTGAATACTTAATTTTACGTGAAAGCGACATTTTAGCTGTTATTGGTTAATTTCAGCTCTATAACATAGAACAAATTTCTAAATGTACAAACGAACTGACTATTTGAGGAGGTCTTGAAAATGGCAAAAGAAATTAAATTTAGTGAAGAAGCTCGTCGCTCTATGCTTCGCGGTGTAGATGCATTAGCAAATGCTGTTAAAGTAACACTTGGACCAAAAGGACGTAACGTGGTTCTTGAGAAAAAATTCGGTTCTCCATTAATTACAAATGATGGTGTAACAATCGCAAAAGAAATCGAATTAGAAGATGCGTTTGAAAACATGGGTGCAAAGCTTGTTGCTGAAGTAGCTAGCAAAACAAATGATGTTGCTGGTGATGGTACAACAACTGCAACTGTATTAGCTCAAGCAATGATCCGTGAAGGATTAAAGAACGTAACAGCTGGTGCGAACCCAATGGGTATCCGTAAAGGAATTGAAAAAGCAACAGCTTTAGCTGTAGAAGAATTAAAGGCAATTTCTAAACCAATCGAAGGTAAAGCTTCAATTGCTCAAGTTGCTTCAATTTCTGCTGCTGACGAAGAAGTAGGACAATTAATCGCTGAAGCGATGGAGCGCGTTGGTAACGACGGTGTTATCACAATTGAAGAATCTAAAGGTTTCTCTACTGAACTAGAAGTAGTAGAAGGTATGCAATTTGACCGTGGATATGCTTCTCCATACATGGTTACTGATTCAGACAAAATGGAAGCTGTTCTAGACAATCCATATGTTTTAATTACTGACAAAAAAATCACAAGCATTCAAGAAATTCTTCCTGTTCTTGAGCAAGTAGTACAACAAGGTAAGCCTCTATTACTAATTGCTGAAGATGTAGAAGGGGAAGCTCTTGCAACTCTAGTTGTAAACAAATTACGTGGAACATTCAATGCAGTAGCGGTTAAAGCTCCTGGATTCGGTGACCGTCGTAAAGCAATGCTTGAAGACATCGCTACATTAACTGGTGGTGAAGTAATCACTGAAGATTTAGGTCTTGACCTTAAATCAGCAAACATTACTCAATTAGGTCGCGCTTCTAAAATCGTTGTAACAAAAGAAAATACAACAATCGTAGAAGGTGCTGGAGATTCAGCTAAAATTTCAGCTCGTGTAAACCAAATTCGTGCACAAGTAGAAGAAACTACTTCTGAATTTGACAAAGAAAAATTACAAGAGCGCCTAGCTAAATTAGCAGGTGGTGTAGCGGTAATTAAAGTTGGTGCTGCAACTGAAACTGAGTTAAAAGAGCGTAAACTTCGTATTGAAGACGCACTTAACTCAACTCGTGCTGCTGTAGAAGAAGGAATCGTTTCTGGTGGTGGTACTGCCCTAGTGAACGTATACAATAAAGTTGCTTCAATTGAAGCAACAGGTGACGAAGCGACTGGTGTGAAAATCGTTCTTCGTGCATTAGAAGAGCCAGTTCGCCAAATCGCTCACAACGCTGGTCTAGAAGGATCTGTTGTTGTTGAACGCTTAAAGAACGAAGCAATCGGTGTAGGATTCAACGCTGCAACTGGCGTATGGGTAAACATGATCGAAGCTGGTATCGTTGACCCAACTAAAGTTACTCGTTCTGCACTTCAAAACGCTGCATCAGTATCTGCGATGTTCTTAACAACTGAAGCAGTAATCGCTGACAAGCCTGAAGAAGGCGGCGGCGGCATGCCTGACATGGGCGGCATGGGCGGTATGGGTGGAATGGGCGGCATGATGTAATCTGCCCCTTGAGACCTTGATATATAAGGGTTTTTGAGTGATTTGCTAACAAAATGCTAACATAATAAAAAGAGGCTTCTTATTAGTTGTCAAACTATTGGGAAGCCTCTTTTTTAATATATATAGTAACTTGACGAGAGGATGTCCCTTCTTGTATTGTCCCAAAGTGTCCAGTCTTTCCATAAGACTCCTAA
>JBEQAC010000165.1:0-7355 GCA_041640535.1 Bacillaceae bacterium | reverse complement strand
TTGGAATCGCTGGTGCACGTGGGGAAGGTTTACTATTCCGTCACGGTCAAATCGTTCGTAAAGTTCCTGAAAACACGATGGTTGAGGAACTAAAGAAAGAAATTGATAAAATCGCTGAAGAATATTTCGAAAAACAAGCAAAAGAACAGGTTCAGCAATAGCAATAAAGCAGTCATAGCGACTGCTTTTTTTATTCTTTTTCTACATTGATTTTAATTGCAGGGGTATTATTATATAAATACGTTGGTGGGATATCATTTGCCCTTGCACCATCATCATTAAAACCTTCATTAATTTTATGATTTGCTTCTTCTGCACGACTCATTTGTTCGGTGTCCAAACTGGCTCCAAGGTTAGATGGTCCATCCTCTAAAATATCATTGATTTTCATATTCGCATTTGTCACTTTTTCATCTTGATATGCCATATTTTTTCCCCTTCTTTCACCTAAATAAAAGAGGGCTAAACCAGCAATGGCAGCCCTCTTATATTTAATGCATTATTAGCGTATAAATGGGAGTATAAAGATGCCGACAATGATTGACACGACACCAATACCAATTGCCCATGCTCCTAAGCCTGTTGCACCTCTTCTACGTGCAACAAATCCAATGATAATACCAGCGGCACCCATTAATACTGGCATTACAAATAGTGAAATTATTGATAACGCAAGAGCTAACCAACCAAGACCTGTTCCGGCCATGCCACGATCATTCGTGTCGGTGTCTCTATTGATATCTCTTTCCTCTGTATCTCTAACAGGAGTAAACGGAGGTGCAACTTCAGCAGCTGTTTCCTCAGTATAGTCCGAATAGGTGTTAGCACCAATATTCGGATCGACATTTTGACGTTCATCAAAATCATTTCCTACACGATTGTTGCCTTCTGCCATGCCCTGATCCCTCGCTTTCCATAATCGTTAGGAGCATTTATTATTATGGGAAAACCATGATGGAATTATGAATGTTAATAATTTCTTCTGAATGAAATATTACTTTAAACATGGTACACTTGCTTTATCTGTTTTTAGGGGGAAGAGCATCGTGAATACAAAACGTTTCGGCATTGATATAGATGGAACCTTGACCTGTCCAAGTACTTTTGTTCCTTTTATCAATGAATCGTTTAATATGAATATTACGCTTGATGATATGAAGGAATATGATTTACTCCCATTACTTGGTATAACTGAAAAGGAATTTTGGGAATGGATGGATGAAAAGGAACCAATTATCTACAAAGATGCACCATTAGCACAGAATGCAAAAGCTGTCATCGATGATTGGAAACATCACCATCAGCTTATTTATATTAGCGCAAGACGAGACCATCTTCTTGATGTCACTCGGACTTGGTTTCGTCATAATTCAGTTCATTATCATAATATTGATTTAATCGGCAGCCATAATAAGCTAGCGGCTGTAAAAAAGCATCAAATTGATTTATTTTTTGAAGATAAGCATGATAATGCATGTGATATTAGTGAGGAATGCAAGATTCCTGTCCTATTATTTAATACGCCCTATAATCAAGACCCAATTCCCAAAGATGTAATTAGAGTTAACAATTGGCTTGAAGCAAAACAATGGGTTCACTATTGGTTTCATAAAGGGGATTAAAAAAAAGATGATAAAAAATGTTTAGGACATTTTTTATCATCTTTTTTTAATGTATGTTACATTGAGGACATTTTCCATATATCTCAAATTTATGACCTGAGATATTATATCCATTTAAATTCTCTGAGAGACCTTCCATTGGACAGGCCGCAATTTCCTTTGTTTTTCCGCATTCTAAGCAGATAAAATGGTGATGATGATGCTTTGTACCACATGTAAATCTAAAATGCTTTTCCCCAGAAAGTTCTGTACTTTCAAGGATTCCAAGCTCTACAAACATCGATAAATTGCGATAAATCGTATCAAAGCTTAAACCAGGATAATCATCCTTCATGTGATCTAGAACATCTTTAGCAGTTAAATATTTGTCATTTTTAGCAAATATCTCAAGCATTTCTTCTCTTTTTCCTGTATGTTTAAATCCTTTTTCCTTCATTAAATCTAATGCTTCCGTTACATTCATTTAGCTCCTCTTCCTCTCCACCATTTTTTCCATGTTATCGCACCTATTAAAATGACGACAGCCAAAACAACGATGGTCCCTCCAGGTGCTAAATTTAAGTAATATGATAATATTAATCCAATAATCACAGCTGTTTCACCAAAAATGACAGATAAAATAATCGTTTGTTTAAAACCTTTCGCTATTCTCATACTAGCAGCAACCGGCAATGTCATCAAGGAAGAAACTAACAATATTCCTACGATTCTCATAGAAGCAGCAATCACTAACGCAACTGTCACAATAAAAATAAAATGAAGCCATTTTGCACGAATCCCAGTAACAACAGCATGTTCTTCATCAAAAGACAATAGGAATAATTCTTTATAAAAGATAATAATAACAAAAACAACAAACATCGATATGCCTAAAACAGTCCATAAATCGCTACGACTAACTGCACTTACACTACCAAACAAGTACATAAATAAATCTGTGTTAAACCCCTCGGCCAAGGAAATAAAAATAACCCCTACCCCTATTCCACCTGAAAGAATGATGGGAATAGCTAATTCTTGGTAATGTTTATAAACAAGGCGTAACCTCTCAATAAATAATGATCCTGTTACAGAAAAGGCCATTCCTAGATATAATGGGTTTAGTCCTTGTAGTAGCCCTAATTTCTTTTCTAAGAATAAGCTTGCTGCAATCCCAGCCAAGGTCACATGGCTTAGTGCATCAGCAATTAACGAAAGTCGTCTAACAACGATAAATACGCCAAGCATCGGGGCAATAAACCCAATTAAAATACCGGTTAAAAACGCATTTTGCAAAAATTCATAGCGAAATAATCCTTCGATCATGATCATTGTCCTCCATGACTATGGTCGTGAGTAATGACATGGACGTGATGACCATAAAAATGACACAGATCATGATCTTTTCGTGAATCAAATTCATCGGCACTTCCGTGGAAATGAAGATGTTGATTCAAACAGGCAACATGTGTCACCTTGTCAGATACAGTCCCTACATCATGTGTAACTAAAATCAGGGTAATTCCTAACCGTTTATTTAGATCCTCCAGCAAATTATAAAAGCTTTGAACCGTTTGGGCATCGACCCCTACCGTAGGTTCATCTAAGATAAGTAGCTCTGGCTCACTCACTAGGGCTCTTGCAATAAAAATACGTTGCTGCTGACCACCTGAAAGCTCGCCTATATTCCGATCAATATAGGCTGTCATTCCAACAGCCTCTATTGCTTTTCTTACATTAAACTTATCTTCAGCGGATAGAAATTTAAACAATCCTATTTTCGACGTTAATCCACTAGAAACCACTTCAAACACTGTAGCTGGAAATCCAGAATTAAAACTATTTGCTTTTTGGGATACAAAACCAATTCTATATTTCTCTTTGAACTTTGTACTGTCCATTCCAAATAGTTTTATCGTTCCTGAATCCGGGCGTAACAAGCCTAAAATACATTTTAACAATGTAGATTTTCCAGAACCATTGGGTCCAACTAATCCTAAGAATGCACCCCTAGGTACGTTCATATTTATATTTTCTAACACGTTCTGTTCTTCGTATCGAAAAGTTACATTTGATATCTCTAAAATCGTTGATTGTTTCGTCAAACTCATCACCTTATTTATCGTAAATTGGTGTTCAAGCCGTACATTTTCAGAACGGTTCCGATTTAACACTAAAGAAGTATACATGATAAAGACTTGTCTTGTAAAGTATACTAGCATTTTTAAGAAAAGAAGAAAAATAGTATGCACATTCTCCTTCTTTACCCCATAGAGTAATAAAGGAGGTGGGACTGTTTTGAACATTTACCAAAGGATCGTCAATCAAAAAATTAAAACTATCACTGTTGATGAATTATTATCTTACAGTAAGCAATACGACATTTCATTGACAAAACCTCAAGCTCAAAAAGCCATTGGATACTTAAGAACAAAAGCAGATAAGAAAATTGACATATTTGACCCAACTGAGCGAAAAAAACTATTAAAGGAAATTGCAAAAGTCACAAGTCCAGAAGTGGCAAGACAATTAAATAGCCTTTTTCTTCAATTTACTAAATAAAAAAACACAAAAGCTGTCATACACGACAGCTTTTTTACTTATCCATTTATTATTTTTTGTAAAAGGTCTGGATCAAAGGTTTTATTTCGAAGCATCTCTATTTCAAATTTATATGGTGGCATTTTATTGTTTTTATCTTCACCAACATATGGTGTTTCTAAGATTTTAGGAATATCTTTTAGCGCGTCATGATGGACGATATAATTTAATGCCTCAAAACCTATATGACCATACCCAATATTTTCATGACGGTCTTTTTTGGCGCCCCGTTCATTTTTACTATCATTAATATGAAGGACCTTCAAACGGTCTAATCCGATAATCTGATCGAACTGCTGTAAAACACCATCAAAATCATTGACAATATCATAACCTGAATCATGTGTATGACAAGTATCAAAGCAAATGGACATTTTTTCATTATGTGTTACACCGTCTATAATCTTCGCCAGCTCATCAAATGAACTACCACATTCGGACCCTTTACCAGCCATTGTTTCAAGAGCAATTTGAACCTTTTGGTCCTTTGTAATTACTTCATTCAATCCTTCGATAATTTTTTGGATTCCACATTCTGCTCCAGCCCCTACATGAGCTCCAGGGTGTAGAACAATTTGTGTTGCTCCTAATGCTTCTGTACGTTCAATTTCTGATCGCAAGAAACGAACTCCTAGTTCGAATGTGTCAGGATTTGAAGTATTACCGATATTAATAATATATGGGGCATGAACAACAATATCCTCTATGCCATTTTCTTTCATATGTGCTATCCCAGCTTCTATATTTAAATCCTCAATTTTTTTGCGTCTTGTATTTTGAGGGGCTCCTGTATAAATCATAAACGTATTAGATCCATAACTAATGGCTTCCTCACTAGCCGCTAATAGCATATTTTTCCCACTCATTGATACATGTGAACCAATTTTTAACATCAACCTCACTCCATTCTCCCAAAGTACAAATCTTACTACTCTCACTTATTTACTATTTCTTCTATTTAAACGTCTTTCTCGCTTTTTAATTTCATCCATTTCTCTTGTCATTTTCTTCTTATAACCTGGTTTTACTTTGCTCGGTTTCCGTACTTTACTTTTTGCCTTTTTATCTACTTCATCTACTTGCTTTTGGCGATTTTTACGTCGATTCCTTTCGCCAACTTTCATCATTTCGCCCTTTTCAATATCAATATTTGAAAAGCTAATCCCCATTTTCTCAAGCTTTATTAGTGAATCCTCATCAGATGGCTCATAAATGGTGGCTGCAATTCCAGAGTAATCAGCTCTTGCTGTTCTTCCTACTCGATGGATATAAAAATCTAAATCAGAAGGTAATTCATAATTAATTACATGACTTACACCTTCAATATCAATTCCACGTGCAGCCAGGTCTGTCGCAATGACATATTGATATTCAAGATCTGAAATTTGCTTCATCATTTTTTTACGTTCGCGTGGACTTAAGTCACCATGAATCCTTCCAACTCGTAGCCCTTTTTCAAGAAGACCATCGGCAACATAATCTGCCATCTTCTTTGTATTTGTAAACACAATGGCTAAATAAGGATTATATAAAACGAGCAAATCATGAAGCAAGTGCAACTTCTTTCTGTGTCTCGCCGGAATCAATACATGCTCAACCTTTGCTGCGGTAGCTTGTTTTGGTGCGACATGGGTAAATTTAGGGTTATCCATATATTTCTTTAAAAATGGTTTTAATTTTTCAGGAATGGTTGCTGAAAAGACAAGGATTTGAAGAGTTTCTGGCATTCGTGCCGCAATTTGGTCAACATCCTGGATAAATCCCATATCCAACATCAAGTCTGCTTCATCAACCACTAAGCTTTTTGCAGTATGTACAAACAGTGCTTGTTCTTTCACTAAATCGTTTATACGACCTGGTGTTCCAACCACGATATGGGGCTGTGTTTTTAATTTATCAATTGTACGTTGTTTGTCAGTTCCACCAACAAATAACTTTGAGGTAATTTGTTGATCCTCGTGACAATGCTTTGAAATTTTTATTACCTCTTGATGAATTTGAGAAGCTAATTCACGGGTTGGTGCTGTGATTACCACTTGAACCTCGTCGGTGGCCGGATTAATACGGTCCATCGTTGGTAAAAGATAGGCATGAGTTTTGCCAGTACCGGTTTGTGACTGCCCGATTGCATTTTCTCCACGGTGAATCGAAGGAATCAGTCTTTCTTGTATTTCCGTTGGTTTCGTGAAACCAAGATCAGCTATTGCCTTCATAATATAAGGCTGAAGCTGGAATTTCTTAAATTGATTATTATCCATATAAAAATCCCTCATTTTAATCCTTTTATTTTTATCGTTCCAAAAAACGTACAGTTTAACACAACAAACCATTATATCTGATTTTGATAAAAAAAACCAATTCATACAATTTTATCGAAACCAATCGAAATTAGATAAGCCTATTCTATACATACATTAAACATTTAGATACATAATCGCATACCCTATTGTGAAGGAAATCTATGGTTAATTATGAAATGACACAAAGATGTTTATTGGTTAATAAACGACTGGAATTATTAAAAATTGATACCCTTCAGTTTTAATATGTAAACCATTGAAAGGAGGAATTAACATGTTTTTTCCTGGACGGGGAATGCCTCCGATGCGACCACCAGGCTTTATGGGAGGTGGATTTCCAGCACAAGGAATGGGAAGAGCAGGTGGTGGCTTCTTAAGTAAGCTATTATCCGGTTTTAAGGGTGGTGGTGCTGCTAATCCAGCTGCCATGATGCAAGCCGGGATGAATCCAGCTAACTTTATGCAAGGGACCATGAATCCAGCTAATTTTATGGGTGCTGCCGCTAATACCGCTTCAACTGGTGGAGCTGGTGGCTCTTTTCTAAGTAATTTCACAAACCCGGCAAATTTAGGGAGCATGCTTGGGAACGTTCAGAAAGTGCTTCATACCGCAGAGTCAGTCATGCCTATGGTTCAACAATATGGACCTCTCGTGAAAAACATCCCTTCGATGATAAAACTCTACAAAGAGTTAAATAGTAGTGATGACGAAGAAGAGTCAAAAGGTGATTCGAATGACAAAGAAGAGGCAACAAAAACGACTAAAAAGAAGAAAGCAGGCTCTAAGGAGCAATCTTCCGAAGAAACTAAGAAAGAAGATATAAAAGAACGAAATCTTCCTAAATCAAAAAAA
>JBEQAC010000164.1:0-7374 GCA_041640535.1 Bacillaceae bacterium | reverse complement strand
AAAAATATGAGTATTTTTACAATGCTTTGGTAGCATTGTAATTTCACAACTGGGGGTATTAATGTGAAGGAAGATCAAACGCTTTATGATATTACCGTTATTGGTGGTGGCCCAGCAGGACTATTCACTGCGTTTTATGGAGGGATGAGACAAGCTAGTGTTAAAATCATTGAAAGCCTTCCCCAATTAGGTGGACAATTATCAGCTCTATATCCTGAGAAATACATATATGATGTAGCTGGTTTCCCAAAAATTCGTGCACAAGAATTAATAGATAACCTAAAAGAACAAATGGCAAAATTTAATCCAACCATTTGCCTTGAGCAGTCAGTTGACAAGATTGAGAAACTTGAAGATGGAAGCTTTAAGCTAGTAACAAATAGTGAAGTTCATTATACTAAAACCGTCATCATTACTGCAGGAAATGGTGCTTTTAAACCACGTAAGCTTGAATTAGAGTCAGCTGCACAATATGAAGGGAAAAACCTTCATTACTTTATTGATGATTTAAACAAATTCGCCGGTCAAAAAGTATTGGTTTGTGGTGGTGGAGACTCAGCAGTAGACTGGGCTTTAATGCTGGAACCGATTGCAGATAAAGTTTATTTAACGCATCGCCGCGATAAATTCCGCGCACATGAGCATAGTGTAGAAAACCTAATGAATTCAAAGGTAGAAGTGCTTACTCCTTATGTTCCTGTGGAATTAATTGGCAAAGAGAAAATTGAGCAAGTTATTCTAGATGAAGTAAAAGGTGAAAATAAGGTAACAGTGGATGTTGACGCAGTCATCGTAAATTTTGGATTTGTGTCTTCTTTAGGTCCTATTAAGGATTGGGGTCTTACGATTGAAAAAAACTCAATTGTTGTTAATTCCAAAATGGAAACGAATATTCTTGGAATATATGCTGCTGGAGACATCTGCACTTACGAAGGAAAAGTAAAATTAATTGCTTCTGGTTTTGGTGAAGCCCCAACAGCTGTGAACAATGCAAAATCCTACATTGATCCAAAAGCAAAAATACAACCACTTCATAGTTCTAGCATGTTCTAATAGAAAAAAGGCTAAAGTGCCATTAGGCACTTTAGCCTTTTACGTTTATTCATTAACATTCTTCAGGTGTCCCAGCATTTTGTGCAGTTCTAAAAGATGATCCACATCCACATGATGCAATGGCATTTGGATTATCAATCGTAAATCCTCCACCCATCATGGATTGTTTATAATCAATGATTACGCCTTTTAAAATCGGTGCATCTTCCCTTTTTACAACCACTTTTAATCCGTGTTGTTCAAATTCAAGATCGTCTTCTCCTACTTCGTGTTCAAATCCCATACCATAGGATAATCCGCTACAGCCACCGCCTTTTACTGCAACACGGAGTAGTGATTCTTCTTCTCCATTTTCTTTCATCATATCTTTTATTTGAAAACTAGCCGCTTCTGTAATGGTTAGAATATCCATCATTTTCATTCCTCCTTTTTACTATCAGAATTTTAAGAGGTATTATCTATAGTATACGTGCTATTCCTTAAACTCTCAACTAATCAAGCTTTTTAGTAATAATAAGTTCCTTCGCAAATAACTTCCGCAGGACCTGTCATTAACACGTGGCCGTCTTCTTTCCATGTTATATATAAATCTCCTCCAGCTAGATGGACAACTGTTTCAACATTGCTTGTTGTTTTACTATTTAATACAGAGGCTACAACAGCTGCACACGCTCCAGTACCACAGGCCTGGGTAACTCCTGAGCCACGTTCCCATACACGAAAATGTAGTTCTCGTTCATTAACGACCTCTACAAATTCAACATTGACACCTTCAGGAAAACGCGCATCTTTTTCAATTACGGGACCTAATGTAGTGACAGGTGCCTCATTAATATTTTCCACATAGAAAATAGCATGTGGATTCCCCATCGATACTGCAGTCATATACTTTTTTTGGCCTGCAAAGTCAATTTCTTCATTAACTACTTGATCAGCAGAATCTCCAATCATAGGTATTTGATTGCGTGATAGGCGAGGCTTGCCCATATTTACAGTCACCTGTTTTACAATCCCTTCTTCTTCTGTAACCGTTGCTTCAACTAATCCCGATAGAGTTTCAATCAAAAATTCCTTGTTATTTACTAGTTTATTCTCAAATGCGTACTTTGCTACACATCGTAATCCATTTCCACAATTTTTCCCTTCGGATCCATCATTATTGAATATCCTCATCTTTACAGGTGCTTTATCAGAAGGGCATATAAGAATCATACCATCTGACCCAATTCCTGTATTTTGGTTGGACACTCTTATGGCAATATCTGAAAGCTCATTTTCAGTTAAATTTTCTTTAAACATATTTACATAGATATAATTGTTCCCTAAGCCATGCATTTTTGTGAACGAGAAGCTTTTCATGTGTTCCTCCAAAATTTCCTTTTATTTTTAAGTATAAAAAAAATCATTCATGATAACAATGAATATATCCCCTGTTATTATATTACATAAAAAAGTGCACGAAAATACGTGCACTTTTTTATCATTTTAGCTTTTACCATTATACTTAGAACATTGGATTTTCCTCTAAATATTGATAAATCCGATCCACAAGGTCATCGGGAGTTTCTCCAGTTACAATTTCCCCATTTACAAGAGCGAATAATGTTCTTGCACATTTCCCACAATAACTTAAACAACCGTATTCTATTATGTCAAGATTAGGGTCCTTTTCAAGCTTTTCTAAAGCTTTTTGAGCACCGCTAGCCAAATTACTAATACAAAATTCAATAATTGGTTTCATTGGCGTTCACCTCTCTACTGACTACTAATCCTACCTGTTTTTATTATTCTCGTCAAACACAAAATTTTCATCATGGTTGTATAGTTAACAAATTTGTTGTTATTTAGACACAATTTAGCTATACTTTATAGTGGTCATTTTGCAAAGGTTTTCCTACTTAAAACATCATCACATTAATCGTAAATAACCATAAATATAATTAATAATCTCCAATTAGCATAACCTATTTATTTTTTATCATCATTTTAGGCTGTTTTCTAAAAGATTGTTGTTTTTAAAACGAATTAGATAGAGTATGTTGATTGGACGGAAGGTGTGTGACTCCTGCGGGATCTGCAGGAAGGATGAGACCCCGCAGGCACGAGGAGGCTTATCACTTGCCCCGCGGAAAGCACACACCTGGGTGCAAATCAACATACCTTCGTTATATGCAACAAACTTTACGAAAACTATAGGATTGAAAAGGGAAAAAGGGGATACAAAAAATGAAAAAATTAATAATACTTGGTGGCGGATACGGGGGTATGCGTGTTTTACAAAGGCTTTTACCAAATCAGCTCCCAGAAGATGTAGAAATTACGCTTGTTGACAGAGTCCCTTACCATTGTTTAAAAACCGAATACTATGCATTAGCAGCAGGAACGATTTCTGATCAACATATTAGAGTTCCATTTCCTGAACACCCAAGGCTTCATATTAAGTATGGTGAAGTCACAAATATCGACCTCGAAAACAATATAGTAGAGTTAAAAGGACAAGAGGCGATTTCTTATGATGATCTTATTATTGGGTTAGGTTGTGAAGACAAATATCATAATGTTCCAGGAGCAAAGGAATATACGTATAGCATCCAAACAATCGATCACTCAAGACTAACCTATCAAACATTAAATAACCTAGCGCCCGGTTCAAAAGTTGGGGTTGTTGGTGCAGGTTTAAGCGGAGTTGAACTTGCTAGTGAGTTAAATGAAAGTCGCCCTGATCTTAAAATCTCTTTATTTGATCGTGGGCAACATATCCTTTCAATGTTCCCTGAGAGACTTAGTAATTATGTAGAAACTTGGTTTACTGACCACGGCGTTGAAATCATTAATGGGGCAAATATCACGAAAGTAGAAGATCAAAAGTTATTTAATCATGATGAGGCATTAACATTTGATGTCATAGTATGGACCGCAGGGATTCAACCGAACAAAATTGTTAGACAACTCGATGTAGAAAAGGATGTTCAAGGCAGAGTAGTTCTAACAGTTCAACATAATCTACCAAATAATGAGCATGTTTATGTTGTAGGAGATTGCGCTAGCCTTCCACATGCACCAAGTGCACAATTAGCTGAAGGACAGGCAGAGCAGATCGTTCAAGTACTTCTTAAGCGTTGGAATAACGAGGAGCCACCTACGCAATTTCCTCCAATAAAATTAAAGGGTGTACTAGGCTCATTAGGTAAAAAACACGGTTTTGGATTAGTAGCAGAACGAGCCATTATCGGTAGAGTGCCGCGTTTATTAAAATCAGGTGTTCTTTGGATGTATAAATATCATAATGGATAATAATTCTGAATGGCGGAGTCTTTTACTCCGCCTATTTTTTATATTTTTGTATGTTTGTCCAAACACTCTGACAAGCAGTTTCATAAAGTATATTAATCCAAAATAAAAGGAGGGATAACCTATGAATGAAATCAACTTCAATCTTCTTGTTGTTCTATTCATCTTGTTAGTTATTGTTGGCTCTGCATTTAAATGGTAAGGTAATTCCCCATATCCAAACCTGCACATTTCAATTTAATGAGTAAATTCTCAAAAAAGTGCTTAAAAGCGATAAAACCTGCATATTCGCTGCCCATTAGCACCTCAGAAAGCGCCCTAGAGGGGCGCTTTTTGGCTGTTGACAAACGCTCACATTCTTCGTTACTCATCCTTGCTACGGGGTTTGATACCCATATTTCTCTAATTCCTCGTAGACGTGTTTGAGCTTAGGGTTGCCTTCACCTACGATTTCTCCTTCAATGACTACTACGGGATAGAACATATCTTCCTCAATAACCCTATTAGCGAAATTCACCTTTTCCTCGTCATCCGCGGGGGGATTATAGATATCAACATATGAAATTTTAAAGGGTTGATTCGGATATTTCCGACTAATTGCTGCTTCTAACCACTCATAGGTTTCTTTTGCTGAAGGTAAATTTACACAACTAGGACATAAAATTTCTGCACCATATACGGAAAGTTCGACTGTTTTTTTTAACATTTAGTGGTACACCTCCAGTTCGCATTTTCTCTCTCTATTGTACAAAAAATATGATAAAATAAACACTAAGAAAGCTCTGTAGTGTTATTTTAAGCATAACACGAACTTAGGTCACCAGGTGTAAGTTTGGAGAATAGATTTTTTCGTTTAAAGTAAGTATAATAAAGGTAAGGAAAGGAGTAGATTTCAATGACTGTAGAAATGAGCCAAAAAGAACAAGTTCAAGAAGTATTAGATAAACTTCGTCCATTCCTGTTACGTGATGGCGGAGACTGCGAATTAGTAGATGTAGAAGATGGTATTGTTAAACTTCGTTTATTAGGTGCTTGCGGAAGCTGCCCAAGTTCAACAATTACGTTAAAAGCTGGGATTGAGCGCGCACTATTAGAAGAAGTACCAGGAATTGTAGAAGTAGAACAAGTATTTTAATAATAATAAAGCGAAACCTCATTGGTTTCGCTTTTTTTCTGCAAAAAGACTATGTTAATTTACCCTTCAACAGCATATACAGATACTTGACTTCCTCTAGGTTCAACTTGAAGCTCTTCAACTGCCATGTGCCCGAATAATGGCGCAAGGTTTCTCACAACTGAACGGCCTCTTCCTGGCTCTGCAAAGCAGATTACTGTTGGTCCTGCACCACTAAGTGCAACACCAAAAGCCCCTGAGTTTTTTGCTGCCTTTATGATATCCCCCATTTCAGGAATAAGGGATTGTCTATAAGGCTGATGGAATAAATCTAGATCCATCATCTTCCCTACTAAAGGCCAGTTTTTCGTCGCGAGTGCCGCAACTAATACATTGCTAATCGCGCTTGCTTCCACAGCTGTATGGTGAGAAAATTGCTCAGGCAATACAGCCCGTGCGTCTTTTGTCATCACTTCATATCTAGGAATAGCAACGACAACATCAAAATCAATGTCTGAAAACTGAACTAAATCCGTTTCTTTTTCCCGATGACTTCCTACTACTAATCCACCATAGAGTGACGCTCCAACATTATCAGGATGGCCCTCAAAATTACTAGCTAATCGTAGTTTTTCCTTTTGTGACAAGCGAAGTTCACATAAGGTGTCTGTTAATTCGATAGCTGCGATAATGGCTGCTGCACTACTACCTAATCCCCTTGCAAGTGGGATATCGCTCGTCATCAAAACTTTACAAGGTGGTAGTTCAACATTATAATTACTTGCCACCTCTGCAGCAATTTTGTAGACAAAGTTGTCTTTATCCGTTGGGATATTTTCAACCTCTTTTGATAAAGGCACAAATGTCCACTCATCACTTGGTTCAACTTGAAGTGTTAAATAACGATTGACCGCTAGCCCAATTGAATCAAATCCTGGTCCTAAATTTGCCGTACTTCCTGGAACCTTGATTTGAATCGCTTTTCCGGCAATCATTGTAAAACGACTCCCTTGATATGCTCATATACCACTTTTTCATCACTTGGAAGTACAACTGGAGAAATATCAGTAGCTTCAATGGCTGTTGTAGGATCTTTTAAACCATTTCCAGTTAAAACAGCTACAACTGTTGCACCCTTATTAATTTTACCTGCCTTTAAATGCTTTAAAACCCCAGCGATAGAAGCACATGATGCCGGCTCAGCAAACACACCTTCTCTACTAGCAATCAGCTTATATGCCTCCAGAATTTCTTCATCAGTTACTTCGTCAATTACACCATTAGACTCTTTTTCAGCATTTACCGCATGCTCCCAGCTTGCAGGGTTACCAATACGAATCGCTGTTGCGATTGTTTCAGGATTTTCAATTACTTCCCCTCTTACAATCGCTGCAGATCCTTCTGCTTCAAACCCGTGCATTTTAGGTAAGCCTGACCCATGTTTTTCATTGTATTCTTTAAACCCTTTCCAGTAAGCTGTTATATTCCCTGCATTTCCTACAGGAATAGCTAACACATCTGGAGCTTTTCCACCCAATTGTTGACAAACTTCAAATGCAGCCGTTTTTTGTCCTTCAATACGATAAGGATTTACTGAATTTACAAGTGTTATTGGTGCATGTTCGCTTATATTTCGAACAATTTTTAATGCTTGGTCAAAGTTCCCTTTAATTGCATAGATCTCTGCACCATACATTACCGCTTGCGCTAGTTTCCCCATCGCAATTTTTCCATCTGGAATAACAATAATACAACGAAGTCCTGCACGAGCAGCATAGGCAGCAGCAGCAGCAGAAGTATTTCCGGTAGAAGCACAAATAATCGTGTTGCTCCCATCTTCTTTCGCCTTTGCTACAGCCATGACCATTCCTCTGTCCTTAAATGAACCAGTAGGGTTTGTTCCTTCTGTTTTTACG
>JBEQAC010000163.1:0-7453 GCA_041640535.1 Bacillaceae bacterium | reverse complement strand
GCGAGGTCAGCGACCGCTGGACTCAAGCACTCCTGTTTAAAAGGATTGCCCGGTCTTTATGGGCTCGAGTTTAAACAAAACAGAGCAGGCGTATTTCTTCACAATCTAGACAGGAAGTTGTTTGTTACAGATTGCACCGTTTTATGACATAAAAATAGTATGTTACTTACAAAATACAACTGATAATAGAATTCGTAAGGCGATTCTTGATTAGAATCGTTTTTTTATTTGATAAAACTAGTTCATAACAATGCCTGATACTTTGAACAATCGTGTGGAGTGCTTAAGTGTGAGGAAAGTATTAAAGAATAACATTAGTTTGCTGAATTGAAAGGTTCTACTTTGCACTCAAATAGTAAAGTAAGGGAAATTCCCGTCCAAAATGATTGAGTAAAAGTTAATACAGATAACTAGATGGAGGCGTACTTTTTTAATAAGAACAGTCGCTTTTTGAGTTGAGAAATGTTAAGTTTAACCAAGTGATACATACGTTGAAAAAGAACAAGGGAGATGTACTTATGATAGATTATAATGGGCGAAAATTTGTTTCAGTTGAAAATACTGATAACGGAGAGGTTTCTTCAAAAACATTTTTTGAATATAAGCAAGAGGGGACCATCATTTCAGCTACATATAGTGGAGGACAAATCATCAAAGGTACATTAATAGGAATTGTAAAAGAGAACAGTTGCTTAGAATTTAGATATAACCACGTTAATGTGGAAAATGAAATTAGAGGTGGGAAATGTTTTTCTACTCCTGAAATCTTACCTGATGGTCGAATAAGGCTATATGAAAACTGGAAATGGCTTGATGCTGAAACGACTGAGGGTCGTTCAATTATAGAGGAAGTAATAAACAAAGATTGTTCGTTCTTAAAATTGTAAAAACTTATCGTTTTATTCCTTCTTTTTAGCATTATTGCGCAGAAAAATAACCAGCAGATCATAATCATAGCTGGTTTATCGTTTTTCTTGATGATAAAAATGTAAGAGAAAAAAATTAAGCGTTATTTTTAAATGATTGAAGATCAAAAATCTCACTGTAATCTGACCATTTTATTCTTCGTTTGAGATAATCCCGAAAAGAATAGCAGTCTTTTTGTTTCGGTTGATTGTAAAGCGTCAAAAACAAACTTTGCATTCGAACCTGAACTAAAAAATAATAACGATGATTGATTTCTAACACAGGGATTTCAGTTATTTTTACCATCTGTCCAACAACATTTTTGAATTCCAAGGTTTTATACAACAAAATACCATCTCTTTTTACCAGTTTTTTATATATTATAACCTATTTCAATTTATAAACGTCAAAATATTTTTAAAAATTAGTGAAATTAATGTAAAAAAACTAGACTCTGAAAATGAGTCTAGTTTTTTTAAAGCATCATATGTCCATTTTTATGCTAGTCGCACCTTAAAATCATCATACCCAAATTCACGCACGACTTTACAATCGCCATCTTTATCTTGTACTGCAATAGCTGGCAATGGCATGCCGTTAAATGTGTTGGTTTTCACCATTGAATAAATGGCCATATCACCAAAAACTAATCGATCGCCTTCCTTTAGTGGTTGATCAAAAGAATAATCTCCAATCACATCACCAGTTAGGCAAGTTGGGCCACCAAGTCGATAGGTAAATGGTTTCTCACCAGCTTCACCCGAACCAAAAAGAGGGGGGCGATAAGGCATTTCCAATACATCAGGCATATGACACGTTGCAGATGTGTCAACAATCGCAATTTCCAATCCATTTTTATGAATATCTAGTACGGATGTTACCATATAGCCTGCATTAAGGGCGATGGCTTCTCCTGGTTCGAGATAGACTTCTAAGCCGTATTTCTCTTGCATTCTCTTTATACACGCTTCTAGTCTTGGAATGTCATAATCTTCTCGAGTGATATGGTGTCCACCACCAAAGTTAATCCAATCCATTTGCGGTAACCATTGACCAAATTTTTCTTCCACAGCATTTAACGTGGTTTCTAAATCGTCTGAGTTTTGCTGGCAAAGGGTATGAAAGTGCAGCCCTGTAACACCATCAAGAAAATCTGGAAGCATATCTTCCTGTTTTACACCAAATCTAGAACCTGGTGAACAAGGATCATAGATTTCATGACCTATTTGGGTAGAACATTCAGGGTTGATGCGCAAGCCCACTTTTCGACCAGCTTGAAGAGCTTTCTCTTTATATTTTTCTAATTGAGAGAAGGAATTAAAGATAATATGATCACAGATTGAGATAATTTCGTCGATTTCATCTTCACGATAGGCAGGGGCAAAGACATGCGTTTCTTTGCCCATTTCCTCGTATCCTAGACGAGCTTCGAACAGACCACTCGCGGTTGTTCCGCTCAGGTATTTTCCAATGAGGGGATACATGGCTGTCATTGAAAAAGCTTTTTGTGCTAACACAATTTTTGCACCTGTACGTTCCATAACGCCATTAAGGATTTTAAGATTTTTTTCGATGAGCTTTTCATCGACAACAAAGCAAGGTGTTGGTAATTCTTCAAATCTCATCTTATCGAACTAGCTCCAGTTCTTTTTCATTTTTTACAGGCTCTTGATCAACAAGCACTGGATTAAAGTCTTCTACCCATGGAAGTCCCCATTTATTTAATTCTTCCATGAATGGATCTGGATCAAATTCTTCAATATTGTATACGCCAGCTTTGTTCCACTTACCAGTTAAGATCATCGCTGCACCAATCATCGCAGGAACGCCTGTTGTATAAGAGATCGCTTGAGAACCAACTTCTCTATAGCATTCTTGGTGGTCACACACATTGTATACATAATATGTTTTCTCTTTGCCGTCTTTTTTCCCTCTGAAAATACAACCGATGTTTGTTTTCCCAACTGTACGCGGTCCAAGTGTTGCTGGATCAGGTAATACAGCCTTCAAGAATTGAAGGGGAATGATTTGTTTTCCTTCGAATTCAATCGGTTCAATTGAGGTCATGCCTACATTTTCAAGGGCCTTTAAGTGAGTAAGATAGCTTTGGCCGAATGTCATGAAGAAACGGATACGTTTAAGTCCTGGGATATTTTCAACAAGAGATTCAAGCTCTTCGTGATAAAGTAGGTACATATCTTTCTCGCCAACTTCAGGGAAGTTATAGACGCGTTTAATTTCCATTGGTTCTGTTTCGATCCATTCGCCATTTTCCCAATATCTACCGTTAGCAGACACTTCACGAATATTGATTTCAGGGTTGAAATTCGTTGCAAAAGGATAGCCATGATCTCCGCCATTACAATCAAGAATGTCGATATATTCAATTTCATCAAAGTAATGCTTAAGAGCATAAGCAGAGAATACACCTGTTACACCTGGGTCAAATCCGCTACCTAAAAGAGCTGTAATCCCAGCTTTTTCAAAGCGCTCACGGTAATCCCACTGCCATTTGTATTCAAATTTTGCTGTATCTTCAGGCTCATAGTTCGCTGTATCCATGTAATGTGTTTTCGTTGCAAGACAAGCGTCCATGATCGTTAAGTCTTGGTAAGGTAAAGCTAGATTCATGACGATATCTGGTTTTACTTCTTCTATTAAAGCGATTAGTTCATCTACATTATCTGCATCCACTTGCGCGGTTGTAATTTTTGTTTTCCCACCATCTAGTTTTGCTTTTAAATCATCGCATTTCGATTTTGTACGGCTCGCGATACAAATCTCTTCAAACACTTCACTGTTTTGTACACATTTATGAATGGCTACAGATGCCACTCCACCACAACCAATAATTAGAGCTTTTCCCATTTTTTTGTCTCCTAACTTAATAGATTTTTAGAGTACAGCACTCCAACAAGAGGGACCTTCAAACAACATCCATTTTACTAGGAAAGGGTGACTGTCATCAGGCCACAAAAAAAGCAAGTGCAAAAACGCCTACTCGCGCATCACACTTGCTTAGATATAATTATCAATATATTAAATAGCATAAGGAAGTCCTAAGAAAAAGAAATATGTAAAATCACAAAAAGATAATAGGACTTTTGTAAGAAAGCTCTTTAATATTCGAAATATATCATAAAAGGATCAGAGTCTAAATAGCAAATAATTACCTTTACCACTCTTATTGACCGTTTCACAAGTTGATGTGCATATGCACTGGTTGTAAAGTAACCAACTTATAAAATTTGAGCTTTTAACTCAATCAATAGGGCAACTTTAGTTGCCAATCGGCATTTGACCCGGCTGTCCGTATGGCCTTTACATTCCTGAAGGGAAGTGGTCAAAAATTATCTGCTTGGAAAGATCCAATATTTCGAAAAAGTCGCTTTCCAATTTACGCAATTCTTATAATATCACATTCTATATGTTTATCAAGAAAAATTTTTGATTTATTTATAAAAAAATAGTAGAGAAGCAGAGGGACGGTTCCACTGCTTCCTAATTGGTTGCTTTTACTATGATACGAATAACGGAGTATACAAACCGAACGCTTTTTCCTACAAACCCTCTTGAGTTGAAACTACCGATGATATAAATATCATTGGTAGGGTTATAGAGCATAAATGAACCGAGTGACCCTAAACCTCCCCAAACATTGTATTTTTCCGTAAACGGCATCATTCGAATTTTCATTAGTCCGTATCCATAATCAATTCCCATCCATAGTTTGCGCCACTGCTTCATTTTATCAAGTGAGACTTTAGAGAGGAGTTGATATTCAACGAGCGCTTTCATAAATGTTAACAAATCCTTCGAAGTGCTTACCGTCTGTCCACTTGCATAAATACTACTAGTGCTTATATACTCTTCCACATTAACTTTCCTATCTTTTAGATAAACCTTGGCTACAGGATAAGCGCTTTGTTCTTCTGGCTCTGAGTAATGAGATAAGTAAGTGTGTTTCATATTTAGTGGTTTAAATAGATACTCATGTAGTGCTTCATGGTATGGCTTTGATGTGACATTTTCAATAATAAGCCCTAATAGGTTATAGGCTGTATTTGTATAGTGACACTTCTCACCAGGCTTAAATCGAGCCTTTAGGTTATGCTTTGTCCATTCGATTGTTTCTTGTCCTGTCCAACGACGTTTTGGGTCATCAAGTATTATGTCTAAAAAAGACTTTCCTTGTTTTGGTTTTTCTTCATAGAAATCCGGTAATCCTGATGTATTGTTTACTAAGTGTTCTATACGAATATCCTTTGTATAGTCGATTCCTTTATAAATATGTAATCCATCCAAAAGTTCATCACTTAAATACTTGTTTATTGGCTCAGCGTAATTTAATTTCCCTTCTTGCACTAATAAAGCGATTAAAGTTGCTGTAAAAACTTTAGCTATACTTGCTGTATGAAAAGGCTGATCAACGTGTGCAGGGAGAGAATCGGTGTTTCCATCTGCCATACTCCAATGGATTGAATGTTGATCAGAATGGATTAACAAATATCCACTCGGAATCTTATCACTAGAGTTTACCATTCTTTTAAATTTTCCTTCAATTGAAATTTTCGCTTCTTCCAATTTCATGTTTTCCCACCTTAGTATTGTGAAAATATTTACTTGAAATAGTTAAAAGAATATTTCTATGCTGCTTAATAAAGTTAATTTTTTTTATTATATTTGGATATTTTAATTATGAATGGACTAATTAAAGTCGAGGTGAATTCAACAAATGACTTCAAAAAGGCACAAAGTTTTTAATTTTTCTATCATCATTCTACCCTGGTTATCGACGTTATTTATAGGAAAGAGTAGTATAAAACGCTATTCTGTATCGAGTTTTTTAGTAGGTATTTTTGAGATGATCAATCATTTGTATGGACATCAAAGGAAGTGGTGGAAGTTTTACGATAAACCAAAATCTTTTATTAGGGATGAACTTCCTTTTGATATTGGTCCTTACATACCCTTATCTATGTGGATCCTTAAATATTCGTATGGGAACTTTAAAAAGTATGTTTTATACAATGTTTTTGCGAATGGATTGTTTACTTTTCTCTTCATGCCATTCCTTAAAAAAATTAAAATTATTCGTTTAAATCGATTAAACTATTTTCAATTCTTTCTATATATACACTACAAAGCCTATGTATTGTATGGAATGCAGTATTTGTATGAGAAACTGAAAGGATATAATTGATAGGAAGAACTAAAAAGCACCATAGGCGCTTTTTAGATTATATTTTAGAACGTTAGAGTTTCCAAGTAGGGAACTCACTGTCTTTTTGTTTTTCATATTCTTTCATTCTTGAGTATGAGCTTCCTAATTTACTCAAAATGAAACCTTGAGGGCTCGATGTTTCTACATGACCGTTTAACTCTTCTATTTTAACCTTTGCAAACATGTTTGCTACTGCAGCTAAATTTTCAATCGTGTCCATTAATTCGGGATTGTCGCTATTGTAACTTGTTGCAATGGAGTAAATATAATCTAGTCTATTTCTAATAAGTTTTAGCGTTTCAATATTAAACTGATCCTGTGTTTTTTTCATAACTCCACCCCTCATTAATTAGGATATGTATAAAAGGTGAATATGGAACTAGTAATTAAATAAAAATTATTCTATTTGGGGAAATACAATAAAATTCCCTCCTATGCAAAGAGAATTAGTAGGACAGAAGAGTGCGATTGCTCAACCAGAGCAGTCGCTTCTTTTGCTAATTGACAGGTTAATTTATTTAGTCAAAGGGCAAAGTTAACATAATCTGGTTAGCATTCAATCCGTAATAACTTTTGAGCATCTGTATTAATTTACTAAATAATCCATAAAGTAACCATAACATATGAAAAAATGAGGATACATCTATGAGAAACTTTAACCCAACAAATCCGATAAACCCCACAAAAAAAATACGGAAATTTAAAGCTCATGTTAGTGCTCTTGGTACTACACAACTACATCTTCGAAATCCCTATACTATTGCTTGGTGGTCAGCAGCCTTTCCTGGGTTTGGTCATCTTCTTTTGTCTAAGTATCTTAGGGGATATGCTCTATTTATCTGGGAAATTTTTGTTAATAATATGGCTAACATAAATCAAGCGATGGTATTCTCCTTTACTGGAAATATTGAAATGGCAAAGGAGGTACTTGATCCAAGATGGACACTTATGTATATACCTGTCTATATTTTTGCTATTTGGGATAGTTATCGAACAACTGTGGATATGAATAGAGTATTCTTATTAGCTGAACGAGAAAATGCAGATTTCAATTCATACGTCATAGCTGGTTTAGAGATTAATTATTTAGATAAAAGAAGACCACTCAATTCGGTGGTGTGGTCTCTTTTTACACCAGGGTTGGGACAGCTATATATCCATAGAGTTGTAACGGCTATTTTTACGATGATTTTTTTTGATTATATTTGTTTACTTTTCAAAGGTTCTTGTTGCTATTCATTTTCTTTTTCTAGGAGATATTAGTCAGGCAACACAAGTCATTGACTCGCAATGGCTCCTATTTTTGCCTTCTCATTACGGATT
>JBEQAC010000162.1:0-7488 GCA_041640535.1 Bacillaceae bacterium | reverse complement strand
AGAATAGGGAAACCAGATGAAGTAGCTAATGCTGTTGGTTTTTTAGTATCTAATCACTCTTCTTATATCACGGGGCAAATTCTTTCAGTAAATGGTGGTTGGTATTAACGAATTTGTCACAAATCTGGTATGTAATAAAAGTATAATTACCGTTTAAATTGGCAAACTAAACGATGTATTAATCTATAAGGAGGGTTACTACTTATGTCAGTATTAGATAACTTTGAACAATGGAAAGATTTTTTAGCTGATCGTCTTCATCAAGCTCAGCAAGAAGGTATGAATCAACAAGTTATTTCTGACTTAGCATATCAACTTGGAGAATATTTATCAGAGCAAGTTGAACCCAAGAATGCTCAAGAAAAAGTACTTGCGGATCTTTGGCATGTGGCTTCAGCAGAAG
Organism: Bacillaceae bacterium; assembly: GCA_041640535.1. Lineage (GTDB taxonomy): Bacteria > Bacillota > Bacilli > Bacillales > Bacillaceae_L > Litchfieldia. Next base: position 7,085 of record JBEQAC010000162.1, on the reverse strand, counting down.
AACAACATGCAATTGCAAACATGATGGTTAAATTAGTTCAAAATGAAGGTACTGGTGTATAAGAGAGGAATTTCCTCTCTTTTTTCTGTTTAATCTCTCCCTTGACACTTTCATAATATAAAAAAATGCTTTATTATAGAGTGTAGGTCATTTTTTTGATGGAATTTGTCTGAATTCTAGAGGGGGATGGTTTGAGTGGAAAAAAAAGAGTGGTATTTAGAATACGAAATACATAAAAACCGTCCAGGGCTTTTAGGGGATATTTCTTCATTATTAGGGATGTTATCAATTAATATTGTCACGATTAATGGTGTCGATGATAGAAGGCGTGGCTTGTTATTGCTTTGTGATAATAATGAACAAATACAACGCCTTGAATCAATTTTATATACAATGGATACTATAACAGTAACAAAGATAAGAGAGCCTAAGTTGAGAGATCGTTTGGCTATTAGACATGGTCGTTATATTCAACGAGATGCCGATGACAAGAAAACATTTAGGTTTGTTCGTGATGAATTAGGAATTCTTGTTGATTTTATGGCTGAGATATGTAAACAGGAAGGTCATAAGTTAATCGGAATACGAGGAATGCCGCGAGTAGGTAAAACTGAATCTGTCGTTGCAGCAAGTGTTTGTGCAAATAAAAGGTGGTTATTCGTCTCCTCAACATTGTTAAAACAAACGATTCGCAGTCAATTAATAGAAGATGAGTATAATGAAAACAATTTATTTATTATTGATGGGATTGTTTCCACAAAGCGTGCTACTGAAAAACATTGGCAGTTAATAAGAGAAATTATGCGTTTACCTGCAGTTAAAGTGGTTGAGCATCCGGATATTTTTGTTCGCAATACTGAGTATACGTTAGATGACTTTGATTATATTATCGAATTAAGAAATACACCTGAAGAAGAAATTACATATGATTTAGTCGATGAGCAACAACTTTTCTCAGGCTCCGACTTCTCAGGGTTTGATTTTTAAGTATTGGTAGGTGTTATAGTTTGTCTGAATTAGGAAAACGGCTAAAAGAAGCAAGAGAAGAGAGAAATCTTAACTTAGATGATTTGCAAAAAATAACAAAAATTCAAAAAAGATACCTTGTAGGAATTGAAGAAGGTAACTATTCAGTTATGCCAGGTAAATTTTATGTTCGAGCATTTATTAAACAATATGCAGAATCAGTAGGTCTAAATCCCGAAGAACTATTTGAACAGTATCAGAATGAAATCCCTGCTACAACAACAGAACAGCTTCCAGAACAGCTTTCTAGAGTTCGGAGTAAAAGACAAATCTCTGCAAAAGGATCGAAAATTCTTGATATGATTCCAGTCATGTTACTTTCCTTATTTATTATTGGTGGAGTTTTTACGATTTGGTGGTTTTTCCAAAATCGTGACATTGCAAGTAATCCAGAAACCCCAATTGCAAATGAGGAAGCCGAATATCAAGAATCCAATAATACTCCTCCTGCCGTTGAAGATGAAGAAGAAACGAATCAAGAGGAAGAGACTACTGCGGCCGAAGGTCAGGAGGAACCTGACGAAGTCGAAGAAGTGGATGAAACTTCACCTTTTCAACTAACACTTGTTGAAAAATCAGGAAGCAGAGCAACATATCAGCTTGAGAATACAACCACATTTACAGCAGATGTATTGGTTGCAAGTGGTGGAGAAACTTGGTTAGAAATCACGAATCAAAAAGGAAACCGATTCTCTTATGGACTTTTAAGAGATGGTCAAACTTTTTCAGATGATTTTAGTCAAGAATCCCAAATCATTTTTATCGTTGGTCGAACGGTCGATACAGAGTTGAAAATTAATGGTGAAGTATTTGAGTACCCATTTAATCCAGCAGATCAAGTGAAACAAACGATTACCATTCTTTTCAGTCCAACTAGTGAATAAATGGATAAATAAGTCATCGTATTGATGGCTTTTTTTTTCGTAAAAGTGTATTATCACTTATAGAACAATAATCGAAACATGGAAATAGCGGGGGTTGTAAAAGTGAATTTACCAAATAAAATTACGGTTGCGCGGATCTTATTAATACCGCTTTTTATCATTGTGATGCTGGATTTGTTTTCGTGGGGGAACTTACAAATAGGTTCGATGTCCATTCCAATTGCTCATCTGATAGGAGCATTCATTTTTATTTTTGCTTCTGCAACTGACTGGGTAGATGGATACCTTGCTCGAAAACATAATTTAGTAACCAATCTAGGAAAGTTTTTAGATCCATTAGCGGATAAACTGCTAGTTTCAGCAGCACTTATTGTCTTAGTTGAACTTGGATTTGCACCAGCGTGGATGGTTATCATTATTATTACACGAGAGTTTGCTGTTACTGGATTACGTTTAATTATTGCGGAGCGTGGTGAAGTAGCTGCTGCAAAGATGTTAGGGAAAATAAAAATGTGGGCACAAGTAGTAGCTATTTCTGCTTTGTTGTTACACAACTTTCCATTTGAATTTCTATCTTTTCCTTTTGCTACAATTGCTCTTTGGGTAGCAGTTATATTTACGGTTGTCTCAGGATGGGATTATTTTGCGAAAAATAAAGATGTATTTAAAAACTCAAGATAGCGATACTGGGGGTTCTATATGAATGCAGAAATAATTGCAGTTGGCTCTGAATTATTATTAGGTCAAATTGTTAATTCGAATGCCCAATTTATTTCAAAGCAACTTGCTGAAATTGGGGTAAATGTTTATTTTCATACAGTGGTGGGAGACAATTCTGAACGTTTATATGATGCAATCGAAATAGCTGAAAAACGTTCAAACTTAATCATTTTTACGGGTGGTTTAGGGCCAACAAAGGACGATCTTACGAAAGAAACGATTGCTAAGCGATTGGGGAAGCAGCTTGTAATGGATCCTTATGCTTTAGATAGTATTGAACAATATTTTATTAAAACAAATAGAACCATGACTGAAAACAACAAGAAACAGGCATTGGTCCTAGAGGGTTCTACGGTTTTACAAAATGACTATGGAATGGCACCCGGAATGGGGATTAAGATTAACGATATTACGTACATGCTCCTACCAGGTCCTCCTAAGGAAATGAGTCCGATGTTTTCAACATATGGACGTCAATATCTCCTCAGTCAGTTAGGAAATGTGGAGTCGATTGAATCAAGAGTATTACGTTTCTTTGGTATTGGTGAATCATTATTAGAAACGGAAATTGAAGACTTAATTGATCAACAAACAAATCCAACGATAGCACCATTAGCTGCTGACGGTGAAGTGACATTGCGTCTAACCGCAAAGCACGAATCCGTTGAAACTGCTCATCGCCTTCTAGATGAAACGGAGGCAGCAATTAACCAGCGTGTTGGTGAATTTATGTATGGCTATGGTTCAACGTCCCTTGTGAAGGAATTGATGAAAAAGCTAAAGAATGATCAACTGACAGTGGCTAGTGCTGAGAGTTTAACAGGTGGATTATTTTCTGAACAACTAACTGCTGAGCCAGGATCTTCATCTGTCGTAAAAGGTGGTATTGTTTGTTATTCAAATTATGTGAAAGAGTATTTGTTAAAGGTCGATAAAGACGTTTTAGCAACAAATGGGGCTGTAAGTGAAGAGTGTGCGAGAATCCTTGCAGAAAATATAAAGAATATGATAGGAACAGATATAGGCATTAGCTTTACAGGGGTAGCAGGGCCTGATGAGATGGAAGGAAAGCCTGTAGGAACTATTTTTATTGGATTAGCAATGCCGAATAAGCCAACAAAAGTATTTTCTTTTAGAATGGCTGGTTCAAGAGAAGGAATTAGGAATAGGACCGTTAAATATGGAATGTATCATATATTAAAAGAATTAAGTTAAAAGGCAGAGGCTTCTGTCTTTTTTCTTTTGGGTGAAAATATATTAAAAACAAAAAATTAATTTTATAAAGAATTACAATTTGATAATTGAAATTCTATATAAAGAAAATCAGATTTTTAACCATAAACTGCCTTAGAAAAAAACGAATGAATGTTCGACTTTTTACTTGGCAAATGAGACAAAACAATGTATAGTATTAATAGTTTCAAAGAAAAAGGAGGAAATAGAGTGAGCGACCGTCAAGCGGCCTTAGAAATGGCGTTAAAGCAAATAGAAAAGCAATTTGGTAAAGGGTCAATCATGAAGCTTGGAGAACAAACTGATCGTAAAATATCAACCTCTCCAAGTGGATCATTGGCATTGGACGTAGCACTAGGTGTTGGAGGATATCCGAGAGGAAGAATAGTTGAAATTTATGGTCCGGAAAGCTCGGGTAAAACAACCGTAGCATTACATGCAATTGCAGAGGTGCAACAAAATGGTGGACAAGCAGCCTTTATTGATGCTGAGCATGCATTGGATCCAGTATATGCACAAAAATTAGGTGTAAATATAGATGAATTATTACTTTCTCAACCGGATACAGGTGAGCAAGCATTAGAAATTGCAGAGGCACTTGTACGTAGTGGAGCAATTGATATCCTTGTTATTGACTCTGTGGCTGCATTAGTACCAAAAGCAGAAATTGAAGGTGAAATGGGAGACTCTCACGTTGGATTGCAAGCACGTCTAATGTCCCAAGCCCTTCGTAAACTGTCAGGTGCAATTAATAAATCAAAGACTATAGCAATCTTTATTAACCAAATCCGTGAAAAAGTTGGGGTTATGTTCGGAAACCCAGAAACAACCCCAGGTGGTCGCGCATTGAAATTCTATTCGTCAGTTCGTCTAGAAGTTCGTCGTGCAGAGCAGCTTAAACAAGGAAATGATATTGTTGGTAACAAAACAAAAGTTAAAGTTGTGAAGAATAAGGTAGCCCCTCCATTTAGAACGGCTGAAGTTGACATTATGTATGGAGAAGGAATTTCTAGAGAAGGTGAAATCATTGATATGGGATCAGAACTTGATATCGTTCAAAAAAGTGGTTCATGGTACTCATATAATGAAGAACGTCTAGGACAGGGGCGTGAAAATGCCAAACAATTCTTAAAAGAAAATCCTGAATTGCGTAAAGAAATTCAAATCCAAATTCGTAACCACTATGGTCTTGATAAAGATTTCACAGAACCAGTGGACGAAGGACAAGATGAATTAAATTTATTAGATTAGCATTTTTAACCGAGCACTCTTTTGTGTCTCGGTTTTTTTAGTTGGAAAATGTGAAAATTGATAGTATTTCCAGAAAAATGTAACGTCATATGTGACAGGCCTTGACAATAAATTTTTGCACATTTACAATTAGTATGTATATTTTACATTTTGTTAGAATTAAAACGTTTAAAGAAACCTCGGTAATTTTCATCCTAATAAAAAGGTAGTGCCGAAAATCAAATGCTTTTTTAGAATAAGCATACATTATTCTAGTAAAAGCGAACAAGCCTTTGTGCTGTATGTTGAAACTGATGTAACAATATACATGCCGACATTTTGATCTAGCAAGAACAAGTTCATAGCAAGAGGAGGTGAAATGATGGAAACCATTATTACAGGAATCATCTCCGCTTTGCTTGGCCTAATCGTCGGTGCAGTTGTTGGCTTTTTTGTACGAAAATCCATTGCAGAGACAAAGATTGCAGGTGCTAAAGGCGCTGCAGAACAAATTATTGATGATGCTAACCGTGAAGCTGATTCACTAAAAAAGGAAGCATTATTAGAAGCAAAGGATGAAATTCACAAATTTCGCATAGAGGCCGAACGAGACATTCGTGACCGAAGAAGCGAACTACAAAAACAAGAAAATCGATTAATGCAAAAAGAAGAGAATCTTGATCGAAAAGATGAATCTCTAGACAAACGTGAATCCATGTTGGAAAAGAAAGAGGATTCTCTTAACGAGAGACAACAGCATATTGAAGAGATGGAAAGCAAAGCGGAAGAGATGGTTCGTAAGCAGCAGGTTGAATTAGAGCGTATTTCAAGCCTAACACGCGAACAAGCAAGACAAATCATCATCGAACGTGTTGAAAATGAGCTTTCGCATGATGTCGCATACATGGTTAAAGACGCGGAAAGTCGTGCAAAGGAAGAAGCTGATAAAAAAGCTAAAGAAATTCTTTCACTTGCAATACAAAGATGTGCCGCAGATCATGTAGCGGAAACAACGGTTTCTGTTGTTAACTTACCGAATGATGAGATGAAAGGTCGAATTATCGGGAGAGAGGGTCGAAACATCCGAACTCTTGAAACATTAACTGGTATTGATTTAATCATTGATGATACGCCTGAAGCTGTTATTCTTTCAGGATTTGATCCAATTCGCCGTGAAACAGCTAGAATTGCCTTAGATAAGCTTGTTCAAGATGGACGTATCCATCCGGCTCGAATTGAAGAAATGGTAGAGAAATCAAGACGTGAAGTTGATGAGTACATTCGTGAAGTTGGAGAACAAACTACTTTTGAAGTTGGTGTTCATGGTCTCCATCCTGATTTAATTAAGATATTAGGTCGTCTAAAGTTTAGAACTAGTTATGGCCAAAATGTTCTTAAGCATTCAACAGAAGTTTCTTTCTTAGCTGGATTAATGGCTGCTGAGTTAGGTGAGGATGTTACATTAGCTCGCCGCGCGGGATTACTTCACGATATTGGTAAAGCGATTGATCATGAGGTTGAAGGTAGTCATGTTGAAATCGGGGTAGAGCTTGCTACGAAATACAAAGAGCACCCGGTTGTCATTAACAGTATTGCTTCACATCATGGTGATTCAGAGCCAACATCGATCATAGCAGTGTTAGTTGCTGCAGCTGATGCCCTCTCTGCAGCAAGACCAGGCGCAAGAAGCGAAACACTTGAAAACTATATTCGTCGCTTAGAAAAGCTAGAAGAAATTTCTGAATCCTATGAAGGTGTAGAAAAATCATTTGCAATTCAAGCTGGACGAGAAGTAAGAATCCTAGTTAAACCTGATACAATTGATGATTTAGAAGCTCATCGTTTAGCGCGGGATATACGTAAACGGATTGAAGAAGAGCTGGATTACCCAGGTCACATTAAAGTTACAGTGATCCGTGAAACAAGAGCAGTTGAATATGCAAAATAAAGTGGTCTTTTTAAGACCACTTTTTTTATGCACTAAATAAACCT
>JBEQAC010000161.1:0-7522 GCA_041640535.1 Bacillaceae bacterium | reverse complement strand
TTCGGATTTTTTCCATGACGAAGAATACCCATATAATGAGCTTTTAATTGATTGTATCGTTGATTTACAGATTTAATATTTTTGCCCTTCACTATTACAGGTCTACGACCTGTGTTTGTGACGATGGTTGCAATATTATCATTTCCCAAATCAACAGACATGTATCGGTTTTTTGATACTTTTTCTTTTTGTTCCGAAGGAACTTCGAAAATAATTTCTACTACATAATGACCGTATTTAGGAATTACACGAACTTGTTTGGCTTTACCTTCGAGAACACCTAACTTTCCTATGTTTAAACGCTCTTTCGTCTTAGGGAACTTTAAATACTTCCCATCTTTAATGACACAATCTTGGTTTGAAAATGATACTTCTTTTTCTTTGGAACGACAATAACCAGGAATTCTAGGTCTAGCTTTAAATTTTGAAGAATTAACCTTATATTCTCGCAAACTAGCATAAAACGACTTCCAGTTTTGGAATACCGTTTTCATAATACCTTGGCTAGATTGCGTTGGTAATGAACGATAATCATTTTGAACCATTGATTTAAAAAGAGCGTCCAAAAAAATGTAATCGACATACGGTTTTTCTTTCGAAGGTTTATCAAACAAGTTACATTTGATTTCTTTTCGTTTTTCAATTGGTTTTGTTTTTTCTTTTTCTATTTTCTTTTGGTACGCCAACAGTTGATTATCGTTTATTTTAGGTAAATGTTTTTGGATATTTTCCAAAACCTCTCGTTGGAGTGGTTGTAACTCTTTTTCTTGAGTTAAACCAGTGAAAACCTGGCGGATATAAAAGTTCGTGGTATTGTGCATATTTTTTGCGTTTTGGCACATTTCTTGAAAGTACGGATGCAAACGATGTCCTTTTTTTACCCAAATTTGTACTGTTTTATAGTTGTTTTTCATCGCCATTTACAATCACCTCCAAACATACGTTTCTACAAATTATATTAACAAAAAAGGAATAAAAATTCTAGTCAGAAACAACAAAACCGCCAATTCACCTCCCACCTAAAATTCTATCGAATTTTTGAGGAAGGAGTCCTCTTGGCTGAAATGATAGATTAAGTTTTAGGACTGGTCTCATACATTTTCTCCTTTGAAACTAGAATTCATCATGGATGAAATAGATACCATTTAAATATTTATATGAAATTTCATACTGTTTTCCTTGCTCATATAAAGCACAAATCCTTTCAGCGTCCTCTTTATTATCAGATTGATATTCTAGTGTTATTTGGGCATACTCATCGATGATTTGACATTTAAACCCTTCATTTCCGTGCAAAATCTCCTTTGATTCTACCTCTATTAATCTAACACCTTCAGCAGATGGTCTAAGATTAGGGAGAAGGATACCAGCTATAACTAGGATTAAACCAATTAAAAGGCTATATAAGGCTTTCTTTGTTTCTTGTCTTATGATCAAAAAGATGACACCCATTACCAACAATCCAATACCAATCCCAAATAGAATTAAACTGCCGTAATAAAATAATCCCATCCTATACTCCTTTCAAATTGTCTTCAGTATTAGACTAACAAAAATAGAAAGTTATTTCGACTAATAAACACCAATCGTTTCCATTTATTTTTCACAGCTCATACTATGTCGATATATTAAAAACTGAATCTTATAACACAAAAAATACAACCATTTGTTAACTCTGGTTGTATTTTTTGTCTATATATATTGTAATCAAGGAGGAATCTATACATTATATGTTATATAAAATCTTTCTATTCCACTAAAGCAAAATAAAAATTATTGAAGATATTTTGGGTGTTGATTTTTATGATTGTTGTTATTTACCTCGTTAAATAGAGGAGGAGTATTATTTTGCTGTTGCTGTTGGTTGTTTTGAAATTGTTGATTCTGCCTCTGACTATTTCCTAGGTTTGGTTGGAATTGAGACTGATTCGTTTTAAGCATTTTTTTCAACGATTTAATCTCTTTCATTACATTATTATAGTCTTCTTTAGTGGCGGGTCTTTTATCTTCCCATAAGATAAAACCAAGTTGGCCATTGGGTTCTAATGTTGCAGTTTGTACATCATTTAGACTTGCAATTTGCTTTTGCCGGAGTTGCATTTCTATCTGATCGACTGTTAGCCTTACCTTTTTCATATTCTTCGATTGAAGTTGACCATTTTCAATGAGTACTTTTGCATTGCCCGTAATTAATTTTTCAAGAAAGTCAAACTTAATCTGACCAAACTCTAAGATAATTAGTGAGAGAACGAGCATGAAACCAACGATTAAAGTCGTCCAAACATTCCTGCCAACTATAGGTTGCACAAGTAATGAACCCAATCCAATCATAATGACAACTTGTACTAAGGTCATTTGTGAAATTGATTTCCTTCCAGCGACTCTTAATAAAAAAGTGCCTCCAAGTACTACAACGGCCGCTTTCCAAATTAAGTGGATGTCCATCAGTATACTCCTTTCTAAGTTTTATTTTTTAGTCTTCTTATTTATTTCTTTTGTATTCTCAAGGTTTAGGAAAGAGATTTAATTTTTTTGTATAAATTTGACTCATTCGTTTACAATATTAGTATCAGCAATTAAGAATTAAAGATTTCATCTTGCGATGCAGATTCAAGAAGAGCTTCGAAGAAGCGAATTCTTGAGAATTAGAAAAAACAGCTATATTATAAACGTATTTATTTTGTGATAGTACTTAGTATGTCGACGACATTCCGTGAATTTCCTAAAAGGAAATTCCCAGAATATCCTCTTGCGAAGTTGTTTCATGGAGCATTTTCGAGGAAGTGTTTCGTGAAGTTAAATCAATGGGCTATAGCCAAGCGGTAAGGCAACGGACTTTGACTCCGTCATGCGTTGGTTCGAATCCAGCTAGCCCAGCTACTAAAAAAAGAACGGCAATGTGTTTTGGTTTCAAACCCTAAATACATGGCCGTTCTTTTTTGCATTGTCATAAAAAATTCAAAATTAAAAAATGGTTTAAATAAGGGGAAAAACCACTATTTGTGTAGTTTTTCACACTTTCTCACCCGTTTTTACCCCATATATAAAAATTGTGATTTGTGAACAAAAAAGAACAAGTAAACTAAGCATCTTTAATAACATTTTCATTGTATTATAATGAAATTACAAATAATAGCAGGGGTGAACGATGATGGAACAGACATTAAAAATTACAAATGTATTGTCAGATCCGACTCGATATTATATATACCAATATATTACGAAAAGACATCAAGAAGTGACTGTACAGGAAATTGCAGATAGATTTGAGATCCATCCAAATGTGGCAAGACTGCATTTAACAAAGCTTGAAGATGTGAATATGCTTATTTCAGAAACAAAGAAAACAGGTAAAGGTGGACGTCCAAGCAGACTTTACCGTTTATCTGATGACATTGTACAGCTGCATTTTCCATTTAGAGACTATCAATTACTTTCAAAGGTTGCCATTGAAACCATGATGTCTCTAGGTGACATTGGGAAAGAAGCGTTATATCAAACGGGCTATCGTTTTGGTAGAGAACTAATGAATAGTCAGCTGCCTTCTAACAAACCATATATTCAAGAGCTTTCATTTGAAGAAAAACTTCATCTCTTGAATCAAGCTGCTTCTCTTGCTGGATTTTATCCGGAAGTTAGTCATAATCATGAAAAAAACAAGGTTTTCTTCAATGTTCATAATTGTCCATTTAAAGAGATTGCAAAGGTTCACACAGAGTCTATTTGTGATATGCACCATTCATTTATTCAAGGGATGTTTGAGGTTTTATTCGATCAAGTGGAGCTTAAAATGACGGAAAATATGCTAGTTAGCTGTGATTCATGCCAATATCAAGCTTTTGTTGCAAAGTAATATTTACATTTGCCTAAATTGTACATTATAATAGTGTAGGATGGAATCAAGGTCAAAGGAGGGATACATATGGATCGTATGTTCCGAGTATTAGGATTCTGGACAGGGATTTTCGCTGTTATGTTTTACCTTGGCCATATGGAAACAACTGCACTGATTTTCTTTGGTCAAACTGGATTCTTTATTCTTTTAAGTTATTTGAAATTGTCTGAGCGTATGTATATATACATATTTGGGGCATATTTAACAATTTTCTTCTGTGCCTTCACTTATTGGACAACATTTATGATGACGCCAGGTGCAACACACTAAAGAAAGCGATGAAATCTCATCGCTTTTTTTATTTTTCTATTTTAGCTATGTTTATCCCTTTTTGTTGCACCATCACATGAAAAGCCGAACTCATTCCCCCACTCATAATTAAAGATCGAATTGCGCGATTTTGTTTGCTTTTTTCTGAGAATGGGTTTGGGTCCTGGTGTTCCTGAAGGTAATCCAAGATTCCAGCTTCGAGTAAAAAATGATCCTGCCTTAACTTAGTGACAAGTTCTAGCCCGTTTTTCCTTCCGTAATACTCAAGTGCATCAAAGCTTATATGTGTGGTTAAGTCCATCTCTCCAGGATTCTGTAGCGGATCTTTTACCAGTGTATGTCGATAAAATCCTCTCAGACTGCCTTTTTGATGTGGTGGGAGCATCCATTCCTTGTTTGTGTAACCATAGTCGATTGTAAAAAGAAGTCCTCTATTGATAAGGCTCGCAATTTTTTCGATGTACTCAATCATACCTAAAGGAATTTCAAAACGTTGACCTTCCTTTAGCTGAAGCCCTTGTTCCTTTAGGTACATTAGAATTTTCTCTTCTTCAAGGTCGAAGAACTTCTCCATTAGCTTGTCATCCTCGTTTAAGGTGACCTTTACTTCACGCAATGCTCCAGCCTTCATTTCAATGACCCGAACAGGAAACGCATCAAATAGTTCATTTGAAAAAATAATCCCTTGAAATTCCGGATACTGTCCCATGACATCTTCTATCGTTTCAAACTGTTTCACTTTTGTACCCAATGGGAGAATTTCTTTTTGAAGCTGAACATGGTATGGGCTTTTTTCGATCATTATATAAGTCAGTTTCTTGAAGGAAGTTGGGTCTAACTTTTCCCATTCATCTAAAATCGCTTTCGCAAAACGACCATTCCCCCCACCAATTTCACACAGGATCAATGGGAGATCTTCCTTTTGACATAGTTTATGAAAGACTTTACTAAAAAGCATGCCAAAGACATTTGAGATATTGCTACTTGTAATGAAGTCACCGGCTTTCCCGATTTTTTGTGTTTCCTTCATGTAATAGCCATATGTTTCATCATATAATACAGTGTTCATATATTCTTCATAAGTCAATGCACCATCTGGAGATTGACTCATTAATTTTTTTAAATAATCAATCATGTTCTTTAAAATCCATTAAGAAATGGATTATGGTCCATTTCTGCCCCAATCGTCGTTTCTCCACCATGGCCAGATAATACAAGTGTTTCTTCAGGTAAACTCAATAGCTTTTCATGAATACTTGCGATTAACTGTGCGTGGTTTCCACCCGGTAAGTCTGTACGACCGATACTCCCTTCAAATAAGGCATCACCTGCGAACACGACGTCAATTTCCTTTACATAGAAGGAGATGCTTCCTGGGGAATGACCAGGGGTATGGAACAGCGTGATGGTAAAAGATCCAACCGTAAATTCACCCTCATTCTTTATCAGATGATCTGCATTTTTAGCGGTGATTCCACCACCGGGGATAAAAAATTGAGAGCCATTTAATGCAGGATCACCAAGCCAATTCTTTTCTTTTTCATGTACATAAACAGGAATGTTCCACGTCTCTCTTACCTCATCAACCGCTCCAATGTGATCAAAATGAGCATGTGTTAAAAGAATCGCAATAGGCTTCAATTGCTGCTGCTGTATAATAGAAATCAATCGACCAGCGTCACTTCCTGGATCAAAAATAATACATTCCTTCGAAGGTTTAGATAATAGATATGCATTTGTTTGTAAAGGTCCTAAGGGGATCCGTTGCCATTTCATAATACTTCCTCCATTGCAGTTATTATCCTTTTATTTTACACTATTACTTATGAAGGACAAAGGAGAAACCTATCATGATTGTACGATATGGACTTGAGGTTAGTGAGGATCTTACAGAAGACATTGATTTTTTATCTTCTTTACCAATCCAATTTGAGTATGAAGATACTTTGTTCATTACCAAAACAGAGCAGGATGCTGAAATCATAAAGGAGTATCTCGTCACGACTGATCAATACGTAGACGATTATCGGGTAATTCAATTAATCTCTCCTGTTGTTACTCCGCTTTTTGAAGATTATGGTTTCGTTCTAAACGACACCAACTATATGATATTAGACTCTATCGCGATTTTTTATATCACACATGGCGAAGAGAAGCAGGTTGAAATGGCATTATATCAAATCGAAGAATGCCTAATTGCAACAGAAACGATCGAACAAGTTCACTATTATATTATTGATCAGCACCAAAAAGAGTTAATTGAGGGCTTTGCCAGTGCATACGAAATTCAGCTCTGTTTTTTGGACCTCGACAAATGCTTGGAAAACGATTAAAATATATCATGGAATATAAAAACTTTCTACATACTTGCTTGATTTTTTATTAATGAAGGTTATGAGAAAAATATCATATCTTTCATAATAAAATTCAATCATTTTACAAAGAATTAGGAATAAAGGGGGGCATCTTCATGGGTACTGTTATTATTTTTGCACTCGTTGCAATCCTATCTGTATTTGGTTTAATAAGCTCTTTACGTGATAAAAATGTATTAGGGATTGCATTTTCATTCGGATCAGTGGCTGTTTTTGGCTGGTTCTCAGTTATGACGCTAATCGATCATGGATTTCCGGTTGCGCACTAATAAAAAAAGCTGACTATTAAAGTAACAGGTTCCGTTTCCTATCGCAAAACTTCAATTTGCACAGGAAAATGCAAACCAAAATGTAATCTTTTTTGCACTATAAAATGTAGGACAATTTGTAAGGCTAGAGAGATTAAATAAACATTAGAAATGGCAAGGGTTTATACCCTTGCTATTTTGATTTTAATTGCTAATACTTCAGATTGCGAATTACGAATTTTGCTTATTAAGAAGTTTGCAAACCATTTCCGCTTTCTCCGTATCGATTTCATGTAGGTATGAGAATTAATAGGCGGAGAATTTCCTGCTAATGTATATAGAGGAAGCTAAAGAAGCGGAGATAAGCGGAGATATTCCGATTAACTGCTCTAAATAAGACAAAATACAGGGATTTGGATAATATAAACGGAAATACTCCCCTTATTTTTAAGGAAATATGGGTATTTCCCAATTTAGCCGGAATTTTACCGTTTATTTTTCATTCACAGGGAGCTCAACATTCAGTTATAACAGTATCCTCAATATTTTTCTGTATATAAATTTGCAAGTAAAAATGAAGTGTATTTTGCTGCGGTGCACTGACTATTGTACCCCCACATTTTAATATACAAATCGCACTACAAATTCCCCCAAAATAATTATCAAAATCCCTTTATATCAACAAAAATAGACCTCCAAATTACCATACAATTTGAAGGTCATTTTGTATTACA
>JBEQAC010000160.1:0-7557 GCA_041640535.1 Bacillaceae bacterium | reverse complement strand
AAAAAAGGGATATCCTAAAGGATGGTACATAATAAGTAGCTAGGAGGATTTATTGTGAGTTTATTTACTGGATTAAAGGACAAGGTATCCGGTCACCAATTAAAGATCGTTTTCCCAGAAGGGTTAGATGAGCGTATTTTAACCGCTGCTAGTCGACTAGCAAGCGAACAAATAATGAGTCCAATTGTGATTGGAAATAAAGAAGAGGTAAGTCAAAAGGCGACTGCATTAGGGTTGTCAATGGATGGGGTCGAAATTCTAGATCCGACAACTTATCCTGAATTTGATACACTTGTGTCTTCATTTGTAGAAAGACGTAAAGGAAAAGTGACAGAAGAGGATGCAAGAAAAATCCTTTTAGACGAAAATTATTTCGGTACCATGTTAGTATATACCGGGAAAGCTCAAGGGCTAGTAAGTGGTGCTGCACACTCTACTGCAGATACGGTTAGACCAGCTCTACAAATTATTAAAACAAAGCCAGGCGTTAAGAAAACCTCAGGTGTCTTCATTATGGTTCGTGATGATGAAAAGTATGTATTTGCGGACTGCGCGATCAATATTGCCCCAGATAGTCAGGATCTTGCTGAGATTGCAATTGAAAGTGCGAATACGGCTTCGATGTTTGATATTGAACCAAGAGTAGCGATGCTTAGCTTCTCGACGAAAGGTTCAGCGAAATCACCAGAAACAGAGAAAGTGGTAGAAGCTACAAAGATTGCTCAAGAACTAAATCCGAATATTGTATTAGATGGTGAATTTCAATTTGATGCAGCGTTTGTTCCATCCGTTGCAGAGAAAAAAGCACCTGGTTCAGTGATTAAAGGTGATGCAAATGTTTTTGTTTTCCCAAGCTTAGAAGCAGGAAATATAGGCTATAAAATCGCTCAGCGCCTAGGGAATTTTGAAGCAGTTGGTCCAATTCTTCAGGGATTAAATGCTCCTGTTAATGACCTTTCACGTGGGTGTAATGCGGAGGATGTATATAAATTAGCTCTAATTACAGCAGCACAAGCTTTATAAGTAGTGAGATTAGATAGTCGTTCTGCGACTATCTTTTTGTCTTGTTAAGAAAGACCATTTTTGTGGTATAATACCTTCGTTTAATCTTTTGTTTTTAGATAGGAGAATCATATGACTAAAAGTCTATTAGTTCAACCGAAATGGCGAGTCATCGATCAATCTAGTTTAGGATCATCTTTTGAAGCGATGATGTCTTTTGCATACGATGATACTCTTTGTACGTCTGTGGCAAAAGGAGAGTCGCCTGCAACAGCACGAACTTGGGTTCATGATAAAACCATTGTTTTAGGCATTCAAGACACGAAACTACCTGCTTTATCTGATGGAATAGACCTATTAAAGGGTGAAGGATATAAGGTAATTGTACGTAATTCGGGAGGACTCGCCGTTGTGTTAGATGAAGGGGTGCTAAATATCTCGTTAATTTTTCCCGATACTGAGAAAGGAATCGAGATTAATCGTGGCTATGAAGCAATGGTTGAGCTTGTAAACTTAATGTTAAAGGAAGAAAATGTGGAGATTGAGGCAAGAGAAATTGTTGGCTCCTATTGTCCTGGTAGCTATGACTTAAGCATAAATGGAAAAAAGTTTGCAGGGATCTCCCAAAGAAGAGTAAGGAATGGAGTGGCGGTTCAAATCTATTTATGTGCCAATGGTAGTGGTTCAGAACGAGCAGACCTGATTCGTCGCTTTTATGAAACTTCGTTGAAAGGTCTAGAAACAAAATTTATTTTTCCCACGATTCGCCCGGAAACAATGGCATCTCTTTCGGAATTACTACAAAAGAAGCTGACAATTCAAGATCTTATGCTGAGATTATTGCAGACCTTAAAAAACGAAAGTGAGTTTATCTATACCTCTTCTATGTCAAACTCTGAAAATAGTTTATTCCACCAAAATGTTGAACGAATGTTGGAGCGGAATACTAAAATATTGGATTAGAAAACATAATACTATCTTAATATATAAACAAAAAAACAGACGGTATTACCGTCTGTCTTTAATCTCATTATTCAGCAACCTTTTCTAAGTTCCCATTGCGGTCCATTTTAAATTTTGTAGCTGGGCGTTCTTCTTCCTCGAAAAGAACAAGCTTACGAGCGCGATTCATGATCTTCATAAGGGTTTCATAGTCTTCTTTAATATTTTGCGATTGCTGTTCAAGCTTTTCGACTTTCGCTTCAAGCTCTTTATTTTGAGCTGCTATGTCCTTGTTTTCCCTTTTTAATCTCTCATTCTCTTTTTGTAATGAATCAACCGTTTGATCCTTTCCTTTTAGAGAATGTAAAAAGGTGATTACTTGTTCCATCGTGATGGAAATAGGTCCTGTGGATCCACCCATAGAAAAACTTCTTTGTAGGATAGGTTGAGCAGGTGCAGTTACTTCAACTGCTGTTTCTAAATCCTCAATGGATGGTGTAGGTGGTGTATAGAGCAATTTTTTCTTAACAGGTTGATTTTGCCCTAATGCACGTTGACGTTGCTTACGTTGTTTTTTCGCCAGCTGTAAGGCTTTTTCATAGTTATGTCGTACAACTGCATTCCAACGGAAGCCACATGCTGCAGATGTTCTATTTAAAGCGTCTCCAACTTCATCAAACGCATTTAACTGTGTGCTACCCTCTCTTACATGCCTTAGAACAGTCTCTGCCAATAGTAAATCATTTTCCTCTGTCCATGCATCTTGTCTGTCTTTCATTCTTCTTCAACTCCTATTACTTTTTCTGGTTCATTCTTTTAAATTAGTAAAAAATTCTTTATAATAGTTTCCCAATATAGCTTATTTATGTTGCTTAATCCCATCTGATAGTACTATCATGGACAAGGTTTGCACGGTTTATACCATAAATTCTTTAAAAGGATAGTAGATTTTTATTTAAAAAGCTCTTTTCGTAAAGTTTGTTGCTATTTAACTAAGGGAGGTTGATTTGCACTCCAGGTGTGTGCTTTCCGCGGGGCAGGTGATGAGCCTCCTCGTGCCTGCGGGGTCTCATCCATCCTGCAGATCCCGCAGGAGTCACACACCTTCCGTTCCAATCAACTGAGCCCTGTCTAATTGGTTTTAAAAAACAACAATCTTTTAGAAAACAACCATTTCTATGGTTGTAAAGTTGCAATGGAAGGTAATAATATGTACAATATCCTTTGTAGTAAAAGATAGAACGTACAGTTACCCAACATGGATAGAAAGGGTTTATCTATATGGCAAATGAATTTAGAATATGTGACGATTGTCAAGCAACCAATATTAAAACATTAGTACCTCGATTAAAACAAATAGACGAAACGGCAAAAATTGATATTGCGTGCCAATCCTATTGTGGACCGGGACGTAAGAAATCATTCGCGTTTGTGAACAATCGCCCAGTATCAGCTCCGAATGAAGACGAACTGATTGACAAAATCGAGAAAAAACTTAAGAAATAAAATCACCTTAAGCTTGACCAAGAAAGGTGATTTTTTATTTTAACGTAAGAAAGTATGACACTTTCTAGTACCTTATAAGAAAAACTAAGCAATCGCCGTCGTCTAAAGACTTGGCGCTAGCTAAGTTTATCTAATCTAAAGCTCATGTAAGGATGTCGAATTTTTATGATGAAACAAATCGAAAATTGTTCAAAAATGGGTTTTTTTGTCTAAGATAAGACTATATAATAATAGATACACGAAGAGATGGAAGAGGTTAAAATATGACATATTCCAATGAGAAACTAAGTGAAGAAAAGGTGTTTAAAGATCCAGTCCATCGTTATGTACATGTCCGTGATAAAGTCATATGGGACCTAATTGCAACAAGCGAGTTTCAAAGGCTACGTAGAATTAAGCAATTAGGGACAACCTTTGTTACGTTTCATGGAGCTGAGCATAGCCGCTTTAATCATTCATTAGGGGTGTATGAAATCATCCGGAGAATGATTGATGATATCTTTGTGGACAGACCTAATTGGAATGGAAATGAACGATTACTATGTTTATGTGCAGCCCTTCTTCATGATTTAGGACATGGTCCCTTTTCACACTCGTTTGAAAAAGTATTCCATCTTGACCACGAAGACTTTACCCAAGCCATTATTTTAGGTGATACAGAGGTTAATAGTGTATTAAAAAAAGTAGGGGCTGACTTTCCGAAAAAAGTGGCCGAGGTGATTGCAAAGACGTATGAAAACAAGCTTGTTGTAAGCATGATTTCAAGTCAAATTGATGCGGACAGAATGGATTACCTGCAGCGTGATGCGTACTACACAGGAGTGAGTTACGGGCATTTTGATATGGAACGAATATTACGAGTAATGCGCCCACAAGAAGATCAAGTGGTAATAAAAAGCAGTGGAATGCATGCAGTAGAAGATTATATAATGAGTCGATATCAAATGTACTGGCAGGTTTATTTTCACCCTGTAACAAGAAGCTCAGAGGTCATTCTGACGAAAATACTACATCGGGCCAAAAAGCTCCATCAAGAAAAGTATAAATTCATCACAGAACCAGTCCACTTTACGTCGATTTTCCAAAACAAAGTCACGGTTCAGGATTATCTGAAGTTAGACGAAGCGGTTGTTCTTTATTATTTTCAAGTATGGCAAGATGAGGCAGACCCTATTTTAAAGGATCTATGCCGCCGCTTTTGTGATCGGAAATTATTTAAATATGTAGAATTTAACCCTAGTGAACAGATGATGGAGTTAATGGAACTGAATCAGTTATTTAAAAAAGCGGGAATTAATCCTGATTATTATTTAGTGGTGGATTCCTCTTCAGACTTACCATACGATTTTTACCGACCGGGAGAAGAGGAAGAAAGGTTGCCAATCCATTTATTAATGCCAAATGGTGACATACGCGAGCTATCGCGTCAATCCGAGATTGTTGATGCGATCTCAGGAAAAAGACGAACAGATCATAAGCTCTATTTTCCAGAGGATTTAATCAATAATCTATCATCTAAATCAAGCACGAAGAAAAAGATAAAAGAAATACTAGATATAGGATGATCAGCCTGTAGGCAACGGGTAAATCATAAGGATGAGGAGATGACGGGGGTTTGTTAACTGAACATGCGAAAATAATGAAGGCTTTCTCGGCAGCAGGGGAAATTACGGGTCGAAAAAAGCTTCAGAAAATGATTTATATTGCAAAAAAAATAGATTTCCCTTTTTTCGAGAAATACAATTTTCACTTCTACGGTCCCTATTCTGAAGAGCTTACACTTCGCGTCGAAGAATTATGCAATTTAGGCTTTATTAACGAGGTGAAAGAGAAAAAAGGTGGCTATGTTCAATATCGTTATTCATTAAGTGAAACAGGAGAGCAGTTTTTAAGCCATTATCAGTTGGACATGCCTCCATTAGATGACACGATGAAAAATTTAAATGATCAAAACGCTAGATTTCTTGAACTTGTATCGACAGTTCTATACTTCGATAACCTCCCAAAAGAAGAAGTAAAAGAGAAGGTCTTTACGTTAAAAAGCAAACAGCGTTACACAGATGAAGAAGTCGAAGATGCATATGCATATATTGAATCGCTGCAAAAGCAGGAAGTGATTCATTAGAAAAAAAGCGGTTTTCCTATGAAAAGGGGGAACCTCTTTTTGTTTTATTTACATACATCCTTTAGAAGAGGAAAGGTAATGCTAACATATGTTATATAACCACTTTTAAGGAGATGAAAAGATGCAACAACAACATGATAATCACGGTTTCGCACCTGATGAATTTAAGTTGAACAAATCAGGCTTTGACCCAAATATGCCAGGTCACACAACAACACACGAAAATAAAATGATTCTACGTCAAGAGCCTCGTACAGCTAAAAAGCAAGGGTCAGGGATTAGTCTTCCTTATGAAACAAGGTTGGAAATGGGATTACAGCTTGATGAGCATATGTGCGCATTGAATGTAGCACTTCATCAATATACGAAACATCATTGGTTAACAGAAGGGGCAGAGAGTTTCCTTAGTCTGCATGAATTATTCGAGGAACATATTGAGAAGACGACAAAGCATATTGATGAAATAGGAGAGCGAGTGGCACGCTTAGGTGTTGTTCCTACTGCTCACCCAGTGACGCAGCATGAAATTTCATATATAAAACATGAGGTAGAAGGTCGTTATACGATGAGAGACTTCATTCGCAATGACCTTGAGCATGAAATTAAAATCCAAGGAATGTTACGTAAGACGATTGACCGCGCTCATCAGCTAAAGGATTATGGGACAGTAGAAGTTCTTGAGGATGTATTAGTTGAACGAGAGGATCTAGGCTATCATTTATGGAGTCTTCTTGAAGATGATTCCCTCGTTCGTGGTATGACACATTTACTAGATGGTGAAGCCGATATAGCAAATAACCGACACTTAAATGACAATATGGTTAATTAAAAGAAAAGCGGAAGTGCCTTGATCAGCCCCGACAAGTGCTGGAGGCCCTCGACGAGGAAGTTTACTTCCGTGGGAGTGGGCTGAAGCAACCTCGAGGGGCTAGGCGCTGTAGCTGGACAAAAAGAAAAGCGGAAGCGCTAGCCTCTTTTTGGGGCAGGTCTTCCGCTTTTTCTTCTATTCATCACTTAGTCTTTTACCACCGATTGCATAGTGATTTTTTGACATTTCTTCGATAAACACAACCACTTTTTCCGCTGGAGCCCCAGTTGTTTCCACTACTGCTGCAGTTACTTTTTCTGCAAGAGTTTTTTTCTGTTCTTCCGTACGGCCTTCTAGCATTTTTACTGTGACGTATGGCATAAAATTCTCTCCTTTTTGCTTTGTAAGAATTTCCTTATGTTCATTATTTTAACTTATCCCTAGCGATATTGTATACTAAATGAAAAGCCTATAAAAAGGAGAAGGACCTTGGAACGATTTCTAGCATTTCCACTTGAGTTGATACCTTATGTTGTGATATCGCTCTTAATTGCATTTACCGTCCATGAATATGCACACGCGTATGTGGCATATAAATTTGGTGACCCTACAGCGAAAAATCAGGGAAGACTAACATTATCTCCGCTTGCACATCTAGACCCCATTGGAACGATTTTAATTTTCATTGCTGGTTTTGGGTGGGCGAGACCTGTGCCTGTGAACCGATTCTTTTTTTAAAATCCAAGAGTAGCTGGGATCCTTGTTTCAATTGCAGGACCAATTAGTAATTTAGTTGTAGCAGCTATAGGAGTTTTCCTTTTCTTTCTACTTGGATCTTTGGGCGTATTTTCTGCACTACCTGAACAGCTGCAAGCTGGCCTTGAACAATTTCTTAACATCTTTATTCGACTTAATGTCATGCTGTTTGTGTTTAATTTATTACCTTTCCCCCCTCTAGATGGTTATCGAATCTTAGAGGATTTAGCTCCAGCCAATATACGTGCAAAAATGACACAATATGAGAGCTTTGGGATCGTCATATTTTTATTTTTAGTCATCACACCAATGGACCGTTATACCATTACACCTTTTTTACAAAATGGGATGGCCATTGTTGAAACGATTTTAATTACACTATTTCGTCCGTTGTTTAATCTGTAATCATTGTTTAATG
>JBEQAC010000159.1:0-7580 GCA_041640535.1 Bacillaceae bacterium | reverse complement strand
CAACACCGTCAACCTTTGTATTCACATTTACCCGAAATTCAATCTGGGGATAAAGCTCTTGCCACTTTTTTTGTTTTACTTCCTCCTCCCCTAGATGAGTTGCCCGATACCTTAGTCCTAACCCGAGTGGGTCTACTCCTTCTTTTTGAAATTTTCGCAATAACTCTTCCACACGCTTTTTTGAAGCTTTTGCAGCTAACTCTCCATATTTTTCAATATCATTAACTTTTACACTCGTAAGTGCCTCTTCTATTGTTCCTACAATATCAATGTCGTAATGAACATATGGTTGATTATTGTTATCAGCATTTATTTTATAGTCTCTTTTAATACTATTTACATTTACCATGAATTTTTCGCCCTCTTCTTCAACATATATACTCATTTTTTTATGTTCTCGATACAAGGCATTAAATGTTTTCGTTTCGTCTTTATTTAAGGTTAATGCTGTTTTACCATCCTTAATTACAGCTAATTTATTGATATCAAACATATCCTCTTCTTTTCCTAATTCAACAATTGGCAATACAGCATTAACGCCTAGCTCAGTCATATCACGCATAAATTTAAATAGATATGTAGAGGTGATGTAAGGCGTCTCTGTTCCTTCTTCTCCAAAGGCTAAAATAAAAGAGTTAGCTGGTATACGTTCTGCCTTAGGCTTTAATTTAAGAATTTCTTTCGCAGTGGGTCTTGCAATCATAACCCATGCAATATTTTGAATATCCCTTCGTCTTGTAAACCAGTCCATGATGTTTTCTATGTTTTCATTCGCAACATCTTCACCAAATGCGATGATTTTCGCATGACCGAAATCAAGTTCCTTATCAACACGTGATTTGATAATACGTACTGCTTCTGAGATACTATCTGATTCCTCCGACATGACTAAAAACTTTTCTGCTCCCATTTTAGGCTCAGCATCGGGAATAGCCAATTTAAGTAAGACTGAATATTTTTTTTCTGAATTCGTTGCTTTATCAACACCAATTGATACAACAAAAAAACGCTTATCAATATCTTTAAACCCACATCCAACTAAAGAGAAGGTTAAAGAGATTATCAAAAAAGTAATCAGTTGTTTCATTGTTTACCCCTCCGAATTAACCAGAAAAGTACGAGGTTCATAATGACGATGGCTGGTATTAGACTTGCAAACCAAAGGTTTGTATAGTCAAACAATTTTTTTTCATCCGCTACTAATTGCAAGAAATAGGATGACAAACAGAATATTGCGACGATAAAATATGGAGAGTATGATTTATTCTTTCTTTTTAAAACAGGAGAAATGACTTTTAACCAATTTAAAGCTACATGCCAATGAATCATAATACTCAATAAGGAAATTCCAATGTATAATAATAAAAAGATAAATAATACCCTCTCTATTATTCCGAACTCAATTCTCATTGAATCTACAGTTGATATCCATGGAAATGTATATTGACTCGGTAATACTGTCCCATTAATTCCAACTGGAACAAAAACCGTTGTAAACAAGTTAACCAACCCAATAAGAGGTACAACCCAACACCATTTAATATTTAATTTTTTAATATATTTATTAAAAACACTTAAATTCAAAAACCCTAAATAAATATACAATCCTGCAGAAACGGTTGTCCATGATGGTACTTCTCTATAATGTGTAGCTACGGCTTTAACAGAATCCCAACTAAAGTAATCATGTGTGTACGCTTTAATAAAGATCATAATCATCAATGGAAGATTGATAATCAACACTATCTCTAAAACAAAAAGGAGTGACCTTGAATCAAGGAGAACGCCCCCGCATACCACGAGTAGGAATAAGAATAGAGTAACATTTGGCCCCATATCTGGATTGATAAACCTTTCTGATATATCAACAAAAACAAGGAGTGTAATGACACCAGCAAAATAAAACATCAACCCATTTAAAGCAGAATAAAGTAAATGAAACCACTTTTGTGTATACTTCTCTAATAAATCAGGCATTCCTTCCTCTGGAAATTTACGAATTTGATACAAGAACCAGTACATGAATAACGTACCAATAATGGAAGACAGAACTAGTCCCATGACCATTCCATCATTTTGTTCTTTAAGTAATGCTCGTGGCACATACGCGACTACATTCGCTATCATATTTAAAACGATTAACCATAATAAATATCGACTCATTTAAACCTCCTCTACTACTTTGTAGAATTAGTCGTTTCGGGTTCCTCATTATAGGTTAAACGAAAGTAAGGCTCTGTTAGACTTCGGAGGTGTGACAAATAGATAATCAATCCTATAAAACCTACCACAAGACCTATTAACCCGGTCAATGCCGTGATTGCTAATAATAAATATTTAACGACCCTCATCGCAAAGCTCATTTCATTAATAGGAACAACAAAATTTGATATGGCTACTGATGCCACGATAATAATCATAATGTTAGACACAAGACCCGCTTCTACGGCAGCTTGTCCAAGAATTAAACCACCTACTGTCGTTGCTGTTGATCCGATGGTCTTTGGTAAGCGGATGGATGCCTCCACAAGAAGTTCCATCATAATTAACATAAAAAGCACTTCTACAAAGGAAGGATACGGTACGGCTAAACGTGTACCTGCAATACTTAAAGCTAATTGAATCCTAAATATTTCAGGGTTAAAGGACACAACTCCAATATACCCAGCTGGCAGTAATAAACTAATAAATAAACCAGAGTATCTCAAAGATAATAAAAATTTCGATACCCAATACGGTTGGTATAAATCCTCCATAGATCTCATAAAGTCAAAAAAAACAGCAGGAACAATCAAAACAAATGGGGTTCCACTTAACAAAATCACAATTTTCCCCTTTGATAGATTATAGGATATACGATCCGGTCTTTCCGTTACCATATGAGTTGGAAATAATGTCCTATTACTTGGACTAATCTGACGCTGTATTTCACCAACTGATTGAATTGTAGCCTTATTTATTTTTTTAATTCTCCTCTTTATTTCTTTTACACTTTCAGGATTAGCTTTTTGATGGTCATACATAAGAGCGAGATCCATTTTATCTGCATTCCCAACCGTCTCTTCGCTTTCTACAACTAATGAAGCCTGATGATACCTCCTTCTAATAAGACTAATATTCGTTTGAATGTCCTCACTTAGAGCGTGTTGGGGACCTTGTATCGTTGTTTCAACATTTGCTTCTAGGATTGCAGTGTTTGGATTAGTTCCCATATCAAACAATAATATTTTCTCATCTATAAAAAGGACCATAGTTCCTCTTAAGATGTGATTAATCGTTTTATCTTGATTTTTATACTCCTTATAGCCTTCTAAGCTTAATAAATAGTCTTCAATTATTTTTGATTCAAAAAAAGGTTTGACAATATCTCTTTGAATTTTTTCAGAATCACAAAGACTCTTTAAATAAACCAAACGAATCTCTTGTTTATGTTGTGGATGTTTTAATGTTTGAAAGCTAGCATCTACACTATGGTTAATGGTAGATCTTAAATATTCATATACACTATCTACTTTTATTTCCATTCATGTATTCCCCCTTGAGATGCTGACATCTGTTTATATTTCCCATGGAAGGAGCTAACAATACAGGATAAATTAGTTAGATTAAAAAATAAACAAAGAATATTGGTATACATTACCATAGATAGGTTATGATAAATAATAATTTTAAAGGGGGTGAGAAAATGGAAGTAAAAATGAGTGCCGATGAAGTAATAAGTGGTATTCAACACCTAAAAGATAGCGGAGGTAGTCTAAATAAAAAAACGATTAAGAAGACTCATCCTGAATTACTAAGACATGCACTACATTACTTTCCTGATTGGAATAGTGCGATTGATAAAAGCAGCAACATGTAATTAATCTACATATTTGGGGCTGGCTCATAACTTAGACGACATCTCTTATTTATATCTTCCTCTTCCTACTACTATTTCTAACTACTCTATTTGGTTATGGGTTAACCCTTTTTTAAAAGATAAATCCACCTTTTATAACTACCAAATCATTTTCCACTTAAATTTGATCCCTCAACGTTTTTAGTCATAATGGCCACTCATTTTATAAAATACGGCTAGAATTCCAAGTTCTAGGAAAGACTAATTTATTATAGTTTCTTCTTTAAAGGAGTTTTTTTATGCTGCTTGAGGATTATCAAACAAATAATGTTATATCAATTCAACAGCTACTTTCTCGTGAGAATTATCAAGGTATTCAGTTTGATTCTAGGAAGGTGAAAGTTGGGGAATTATTTATAGCAATTTCTGGGACTGCATTTAATGGGCATGATTTTATTGATGATGCGATAAAAAATGGTGCATCATCTATCATTGGGGAAAAGGAAATACTGAATTTACCAATCCCTTACTATAAATGCTCAAATGCTAGATTAGCATTAGCTCTAGCAGCTAGTGAGTTTTATCATCATCCATGGAAAAGACCAATAATGGTTGGTATTACCGGAACAAACGGAAAAACAACAACATCTTATATGCTTCGCCATATACTTGAAACAAACGGGTACTCTTGTGGACTAATTGGTACAGTGCAGCACATTATTAATGGTAAAGAAATAGCCTCAAATCAAACCACACCAAACCCACTAGTATTACAAGAGCTGATAGCTGAAAGTAGTGATGATATCATCATAATGGAAGTGTCTTCTCATGGTTTGCACCAGGATCGTGTTAGCGGGCTGAAATTTGACTATGCTATTTTCACCAACTTAAGTCATGATCATTTAGACTACCATCAAAATTTATCAGATTACTTTAAAGTTAAAAGCAGACTTTTTTCTCTTCTCAAGGATAATGGAGAAGCCATCATTGGAACTTATACTTCTTGGGGAAAAGAATTGACAAATAATATAACAATCCCTTCAGAGAGAGTATTCACTTTTGGAAATAGTATAGAAAATGATATAGAGTTAATTGAATGGAATCAAGCACAACAAAAAAGTAAATTACGAATCTTTACAGAACACATTACATTGTCACTACCTTCTCCTGGATTGCACAATTTATGGAATGCGATGGGAGCTTCTCTACTGGCTAACCGGTTAAATATTAGTACAAAGGATATAAAACAATCTTTTACTACATTTCTTGGTGTTCCAGGCAGATTTGAAACTTTTCATTATGATCATAGAGCAACAACAATTGTCGACTATGCCCACACTCCAGATGGCCTTGAACAATGCCTGAAGACAGCTAAATTTCAATGCATGGGTCGGTTATTTCATATTTTTGGATTTAGAGGAGATAGGGATAAGTCTAAGAGAAAATCCATGCTTTCAATTTCCTCTTTCTATTGTGATGTTATCATTCTGACAATGGATGATTTAAATAATGAAAATATAGAAAATATGACAGAGGAAATGAAGAATTTAACCTCTACTATTCCACATAGTAATTTTTACATAATATTAGATCGAACAAAAGCCATAGAATATGCATGGAAGCACTCTAAACAAAATGATGTTATTATGATTACTGGAAAAGGGCCTGAAACCTATAAACACACTTTTGCCTATCCTTGTAAAACAGACCAAGAAACCGTTCATTTCCTATATAATATGGAAAATGATCTTCTTCCAGAGATCCGACATTATCATTAGGTTTTTTATTTTATATCATTAATAAATCATGTATAATGTACGTTACGTAGAATTTTTTTGAGGTGGAGCTAGATGTTAAGTGGTTGGTTTATGTGGTTTATTTTATTTTGGGTCGTTTTTTTAACTGTGATGATGGCAATAGGCGGATACTTTATGTTCCGAAAGTTCTTAAAAAGATTGCCAAAGGAAGACGGAAAATCTGAATTAGACTGGCAGGAGTATTATATTGAAAATACAAGTCATCTTTGGTCTGATGACTTAAAGCAATTATTAGAGGAGTTAGTACACCCAGTACCGGAACTTTTTAGAGATGTGGCAAGACAGAAGATTGCGGGTAAAATTGGAGAAATCGCTTTACAACAGGAAGCAACAAGGATTACTCAAGATCATGTTGTAAAGGGATATATTAGGGCGACTCCAAAACGCGACCATAAATTTCTAATCAAAACACTTGAAGATAAAAAAATTGATATCACTCCGTATAAAAACCTTTTCTTATAACTCCTAAAACATATACTGAAAGGCTGTTCTAAATGCAAATAACATTTTGAACAGCCTTTTTGGTTATTTCCTTTGTATAAGAAGTTCAATCCGTATAGGTTTTTATTAAAATTAAAGCGAATGTTGCATTAACTTAATACTCGTTTTACTGCTTCTAAAACCCTATTTTCGTCAAAGGGTTTAATAATAAAATCTTTTGCACCTGCTTCAATTGCTGCTACAATCATTTTTTGTTGCCCAATCGCGGAGCACATAATAACTTTGGCTTCTGAATCTTGTTCGACAATTATTTTTAATGCTTCAATTCCATTTAACTCGGGCATCGTGATATCCATGGTGACTAAGTCAGGCTTTAATTCATGAAAAAGTTGAACTGCTACGTTCCCATTTTCAGCTTCACCTACAACCTCATGGTTGGCATTTATTAAAATCTTTGATAATGTTACTCGCATAAACTTTGCATCATCTACAACCAAAATCCTCGACATCATACGCCCCCTACCGTTACAACTACTTATGCAACCGCTATATTTGTCTATTATATCAGAATCTAATTAAAGAAATACGGAAGTTACAATGTCATTAAAAACCAGTGAAGCCCCCATATAGACTTGTTAGATAAACAGTTATTTTAGTCATCCAATCAAAAAATAAAACTACACCCATGAAAATCATAATATATCCACCAATTTTCATGATTTTAATGCTATTTTTCCTTATCCATTGCATTCTTCCTATAAAAAATGATAATACAAAGAATGGAATAGCGAAACCAAGTACGTAAGCAATCATGTAAATAAGTGCTGAACTTGGATTTGATGCTGCTAGTAATATAACTGATGAGAGAATAGGACCTGTACATGGTGTCCAACCGGCTGCAAAAGCCATCCCAATAAAAGTGGAACCAACATAACCCGATGGTCTATGCTTAAATTGTATCTTTCTTTCCTTCATTAAAAAATCAGGTTTAAATACTCCTACAATTATAAAACCAAAGAAAATAATTAATACTGCTCCTAACTGGCGTATTAAATCTTTATAATCCCAAAAGAATCTTCCAATAAAAGAGGCACTATATCCAATTGCAATAAAAATTAATGAAAACCCAATGAGAAAGAAAATGGTATGGATAATACTTCTTCTTTGGAGCATCACTTGATCTGATTTTAATTCACCAACTGAAACACCTGTTATATATGAAAGAAAGGCTGGATAAAGTGGTAAACAACAGGGCGAAATAAAGGATAAAAAACCAGCCCCAAAAGCCAAAAATAAATTAATATCGTTCATCTAAACAACTCCTAATTAAATGCACGTTTCTTATTAATAAGGGTTATGGAACCCCTACTATATAATATCATAAAGTTTCTATTCACTAATAGAAAATGAATTAGTATCAGTCATTATATGTAATAAAAAGAAAATGGTTTTTACGCGACTACCAGTTTTTTTCCTTTGAATTA
>JBEQAC010000158.1:0-7622 GCA_041640535.1 Bacillaceae bacterium | reverse complement strand
ACAGATTATTCCTTTCCAGGTATGATTTATGGAAGGATTTTAAGGAGCAAATATCCACATGCCATTATTACTTCAATCAATGTAAAGCCGGCACTTCAATTAGAAGGTGTAATGGCTGTTATTACATATAAGGATATCCCAGGATTAAACGGATTTGGCTTAATTATTCAGGATCAACCAGTCTTTTGTGAAGATAGAGTAAGATATATTGGAGATGCGATCGCTGCTGTTGCAGCAAAAACCGAAGAGATTGCCTCTACGGCTATTAAGCTGATAGAAGTGGCTTATGAGCCACTACCGATTTTAGACAATCCAGAAGATGCGATGAAAGATGATTCGATACACCTTCACTCCTCGGGTAATATTCTTCATCGTCAAACATTCGATCATGGAGAATCAATAGAAGGTGCGTTTTCTTCATGTTATGAAGTGGTTGAGGAGACCTATTTTACCCCAAGGCAAATGCATTCATATATGGAAACTGAGGGTGGGGTTGTTGTACCTGAAAAAGATGGGGGGATTACCGTTTATGCTGCCTCGCAGCATGGATTTAAGGATCGATTACAATTGTCTAGAATTCTAGATTTACCTGAAGAATTGATTCGGGTTGTCTCTAGTCCAATCGGTGGTTCTTTTGGTGGGAAGGATGAGTTAAATATTCAACCTTATGCGGCTTTGTTAGCTCTAAAAACAGGATTCCCTGTAAAAATTCATCAAAAAAGATCTGATTCAATAAAAGCAGGCTTAAAAAGACATCCGATGAAAGTGACGATGAAGACAGGAGTAAATCAGGAAGGGGAAATTGTAGCACATCAAGCAAGAATTATTGCTGACACCGGTGCCTATGCCTCCTTAGGTCCAGCTGTTTTAGATTTTGCAGTAGAACATGCTGTGGGACCATACATGATCCCGAATGTCAATGTAGAAGGGTTTTCGGTTTATACGAATAATGGAGTGGCAGGTGAGTTCAGGGGATTTGGAGGGAATCAAATTACCTTTGCACTTGAATCACAAATTGAACGCTTAGCGGAAAGATTAAAGATGGATTCTATTGAACTTAGAAAAAAGAACTTGAGAAAAGAGAATGATCCTGGACCTCTAAGGCAAAAAATCGTACCTACAAACAGTGCGTTCACTGTACTAGATAAAATTCAAGAATCTCCTATATTAAAGAAGGATAAGAGCTTCCAAGGAAAATGGACTTTAAGAGGTACGGGGTGTGCCTTGACCATGCATGGTGGTGGTTTAGGGTATGGTCGTCCTGACTCTTCTGGTGGAAGACTTTCTTTAAATGAAAAAGGGAAGATAGAAATTGCATTTGGTTTTGAAGAGGTTGGACAGGGGTTAATTGCTTCCATTGAGATTCTCTTAACAGAGCAACTAAATTGCACGAAAGAAGACATTCAAATCACAATTGGAGATACAGCTTTAGTTCCTCACTCTGGATCATCCACAGCTTCTAGGGCGACGAATATGATATGGCAGGGGATAAAAGAATTAAAGAGACCTTGGAGCAGACTAATGCTAGAAGCAACTTCAGAGCTATTGAACATACCGATTGAACAATTATCAATTGGTCCTAAAGGTATTTGGAATTCCGAGCAACGTGTTGATGCAAACCTTGTTATTACTTACAAGGAATTAGCAAATCAATTAGAAGTTCTTCCTTCAATTACAACAAGCTATCACTTCCCGACTACACCTGATCCTGTAGTTGGAGGGCATTACTTATACAGTTTTGGAGCAGCAGCGGCTGAAGTAGAAATAGATAGATTAACAGGGAAAATAAAAGTTGTGAAAATAGATCATGTCATAGCTGCTGGACCTGTCGTAAATCCAATGGGTTACCTCGGACAAATTGAGGGGGGAGGAGTGATGGGATTAGGGTTTGCATTAATGGAAGATGCGGTAATGGAAAATGGCATTTACCAGAATGAAAACTTTGATACCTATTTAATTCCGACGATAAAAGATATTCCTCTTCAAACAAATGTTATAGCTATCGAAACGCTTTCTAAAGGAGATGAATATGGACCTAGAGGAGTAGGGGAAATTGGTACAGTTGCAATCGCTCCAGCGATTACTGCAGCTATATATGATGCTATTGGGTATTGGGTAACGAAAATACCAATAAATCCAGAAGATATTCTTAGAGCGATACAAATGAATAAAATTAGACATTCTCATGTTAAATAGTTAGGAGTGGGGTTTGTGACAACAGAGAAACAAATAGCTTTAAGCCAACCATCAGAACCCGTTTCGTTGGAGGTAATGATAAATGGCGAGAAATATCGTTTTGAGCTTCCACCGACGTATCGCTTAGTAGATATCTTGAGAAAGACTCTTGGATTAACTGGGACAAAAATATCGTGTGAGGTTGGACGATGCGGATCTTGTTCGGTCTTAATGAATGGGAAGTTAGTAAATTCATGCCTGCTGATGGCTTATCAAATCCAAAATGCAGAGATTGAAACAATCGAAAGCCTCTCCAAGGACAAGCTAGATCCTATTCAGGAGGTGTTTTTGCAAGAGGGTGCCCTTCAATGTGGTTACTGTACACCTGGTATGGTAATGGCTTTAAAAGCGCTACTAATCGAAAATCCAAACCCAACTAAGGAAGAGGCCATTGATTCGCTATCAGGGAATCTTTGTAGATGTACAGGTTATAGCCCGATTGTACGAGTAATTGACCGTTTGGTAAAAGTATGATAAAAAGTCCGACTCCAAAATACTTGGAATCGGACTTTTATCAGCATTATTTTAAACAAAGGCTGTCTTTCTAAAAGATTGTTGTTTTTAAAACGAATTAGATTGGGCTCACTTGATTGGAACGGAAGGTGTGTGAATCCTGCGGGATTTGCAGGAAGGATGAGACCCCGCAGGCACGAGGAGGCTCATCACCTGCCCCGCGGAAAGCACACACCTGGAGTGCAAATCAACATACCTTATTAAATAGCAACAAACTTTACGAAAAAGCCTAAAGAAATAAAGAGTAAATCACGCCTAGAATTCCTAATAATGCAAAGAAATATACAGGTTTAATTGGCATTTCTCCATTGTTTTCCATCGCTTTACCAAACATATAGAAAACGACTGGATGGACAAGAAAAGGCATCGAGAAAATGAATGGAATTAATAAGGATACCTCTTCTCCAAACATTCCTCCTTGAATAGCTGCAAATAAACCGAAATGAGAAATGGCTGAAGATTGGGCCATTGCTCCATAGTCCATGCTCATTGAACTTAAACTTAAGAGAGCTAACCCGCCAAAAACTGCACAAATTTGCCAACCAAATGAAAATTGCATTAATGCCTTTACTTCCTTTTGGTCATTGTTGTTTGCTTTGCGTAGATTCGCTAAAGAAAGAATCGTTAAGACTACACCTACTGCTACAATAATAAGCGATGGAATCATCCATAAGCTTCCTCTTTCAGCACTAATTGCAAGAACTGAAAACACAAAAATATGGCCAAAGAATGGGATGTTAATCATAATAGGTGCACGCTTAGCTGCAATTGAACCAAAATCACCTGCTGTACAAGCTCCGGTCAATCCTGAGTGGGATAACGCTCCTGCCATCCCTGGTGCAATGTTTCTTGTGTGAGAAGTCTTTGCGAAATACATTAGTAAAGCTATCCCACCAAACATCCAAAATAGTTGTCCGAAGAAGCCGTAGACTAAGACGGCATTAACCCCAGGAATGGCAAAAGCCTCACTTATTCTTGAGCCACCTACGATAAAATTACCAGCAAGAACGATTGGGATACCCGCAAATAATAATGCACGTATGGTAGGGCCGAATGACCAATTATACAAAATAGCTCCAAGTCCAGCTGAAATCATCATCGCAAAAAAGATTTGTGGAAGGGCGATGATTGAACTTACCGCAACAGCGATATGATAAGAGAGATACATAACTAGAGCGATCGCTGCGATTTCGAAAATTCCTTTTCTAATATACAGGTGTTTATCTTTAATCTTTGCTCTATTGTCGATCAGGATGATGGCTGCAACAATTCCAATATAAGCAATAAGAGGATAGTAATTGCTCATGACATCGTTTTGACCAGAGGATGTAATTAGACGATTTAATCCTTCAATCCCAAATAATAGAAAAAAAGCACGGATGATGTATACAAGTTGTGTACGGCTGGTTCCGAGGACGATTTCTTCATCAGAAGGTACAACGACATCTACGTCTTCTAAACTTTTATTTTGTAAAATTTTTCTTAATTCCTGACCTCCTACAAAAAAAGAAACGATTAAGGCTATAATAGTTGTACGAGCGATGAGATCGACAAAAGCAAATTCACTTATACCTGGTGAAGCTACTCCTGTTTGAACTAAAATAAATCCCATGGCTAAACCAAAGATCACGATGATTAAAATGGGTGAGTATCTTGTTCCTGCTACGATCGTTCTTGATATTAATACAATTGGAATGAGTAATAATAATACCATCCAAAATTGGTTTAAAAGCTGCAAATGAGTAATTTGCTGAATAATATCCATAATTTCCCCCTACTAAACAATACATTTTTTCTGCACGAAGAAACATTATAGCTTATTATGCTTATGTAATAAATACATTATTTAAAAAACTTTTGCTTTGTTTGTGACAAGAGAAGTATTATAGTAAATACATATAACCTATTGAGACAAGGAGCATTTTTATGAAAGAAGATAATATTGAAATCATTTTAAGCGAGAACAGAAAAGAGAAACCACCGGCAGATCAATTAATATTCGGAAGAAATTTCACAGACCATATGTTTGTAATGAGTTATTCACACGAAAAAGGGTGGTATGATCCAAAGGTAATGCCTTATCAACCGATTTCATTAGATCCTTCCGCTATGGTATTTCATTATGGACAAACTATATTTGAAGGTTTAAAGGCTTATTTATCGAAGGAAGGAAAAATTTTATTATTTAGACCAAACAAAAATATGGAGCGATTGAACCTCTCCAATCAGCGTCTATGTATCCCTCAGATTGATGCTGAAATCGTTTTAAGTGGTTTAAAAAAGCTTCTTGAGGTTGATAAAGAGTGGATTCCAACTGCACCGGGTACATCATTATATATAAGACCATTTATTATACCAACCGAACCTTTTTTAGGAGTTGCACCTTCTAAGAAATACTTATTTATGATAATTTTATCTCCTGTTGGTTCTTATTATAAAGAGGGGATTAATCCGGTTAAAATCTATGTTGAAGATCAATATGTGCGTGCTGTAGCCGGAGGAACAGGAAAAGCAAAAACAGGTGGGAATTATGCAGCTAGCCTAAAGGCACAAGAAGAAGCAACACAAAAAGGATACTCCCAAGTACTGTGGTTAGATGGAGTTGAAAAGAAATATATCGAAGAAGTAGGAAGTATGAATATTTTCTTTAAGATTAATGGAGAAATTGTTACACCTCAACTAAACGAAAGTATATTAGAGGGGGTAACAAGAAACTCGGTGATTCAATTATTAAAGCATTGGGGCATTTCGGTGATTGAAAGAAAAATCTCAATCGAAGAATTGTATGATTCATATTCTAAAGGGTTAGTAGAGGAAGCGTTTGGAACAGGAACTGCGGCTGTTATATCTCCAGTTGGTGAATTATACTGGCAAGGTAAGAGCATGGTGATTAATAATGGTGAAACTGGAGAGTTATCGAAAAAAATCTATGATACATTGACTGGTATCCAAAACGGAACAAAAGTGGATGAATTTGAGTGGACAGTTGTAGTAGATTAAGTTGGAATTAAAAAAAGACGTGAGCTCACGTCTTTTTTTACACCTATTTTGACCGTAATATTGGGAGTGTAATGCAACGAAATGAACCTCCAGATTTGATGATTTCTGTAATGTCTACTTCAATAACATCATAGCCTCGTTTGCGTAATTCTTCATTAACATGTTTATTAACAGGCAAGCTATATACTTTCTTATCACCAATCGACAGGACGTTTGTTCCGAGTGTAAATTGCTCTTCTTTTGTTACTTCGATTAAATCATAACGAGAGGAGAGGAGCTGGCGTTCTTCTTTTGAAAAAGCTTCCGGAAAAATTAATCCTTCCGTTGGTGAAACGATATTGAAAACACAATCTAAATGTAGATACTTTTCTGTGAAAGGCACGGCCAATACTTCAAATTCAGGCAAAAGACGTTGAATATGTTCGATTGCATTTTGATTAGTGCGATTGCTTAGCCCGATATAGATTGTATTTTGGTCAATAATGACATCTCCACCTTCAATTCGTTCACCGATAAAATTGTAGTAGGAAATCTCCTCCTTTTCTAACCAATGCTTTAAGATATCCTCTTCACCAGTGCGAACATCATGGCCCATTTCTGCAACAAAAATAGTTTGACCCAATGTAAACCCGATATCACGTGTAAAAACTTGTTCTGGAAACTTGGAATTTGTGGGAAGAAGTTTAACCTCTACATTATTTGATTGTAAGGATCTAACAAATTCATGATGTTGTTTCATTGCAATCTCAACATGAATACCTTCATTCTTAAATTTTTCTTGCGTATCGTTAATGACCTCCCTTATGGTCATGTATTTTGGCTCACATAGCACAACCTGTTGTAATTGATGATATTCACTTTGACAATAAGTCTTCATCATTTGTTCATTTATTGTTACCATAGTTACCTCCCTAACTTTTTATATAGCTTGACCTAAAATAAAAGTTGTTATGAATCGTTGTCTAATAGCAAAAATAAGGAAAGTTGTGTTATTCTTAAGAAAGATTCAAAATATAAATTGAATTATCTTGACTTTAAAACCATTCATCGTCATAATAATAAAAAATCAGAACGTTGAAGAGGATTAGTAAACGAGTCTTTTTGTGACAGAGAGTGAGGATTAGTAGCTGGAAGTCTTCACCACAGTAAAGTCGTTGAACCTACCTTGGAGTCCTATGCCAAAACATAGGCGCTGGTCCAGGCGTTAACATGGGAAAAGTGGGATATATTATTAAATATCCAACTAAGGTGGTACCACGGAAGCCAAGCTCTTTCGTCCTTAATTTATAGGATGATTGGGCTTTTTTTATTTAGCTAATACAAATTTTAACGTTAAGAAAATGGTCTAGGAGTAAAAGGATGAAGAAGAAAAGAATTGTCGTTAAGATTGGGAGTAGTTCACTAACAAATTCAAAAGGTCAAATTGACCAAGACAAAATGTTTGATCATATTCAAGCAGTCGCTAAGCTGTGGAATGAGGGGCATGAAGTATTATTAGTGTCTTCTGGTGCAGTTGCTGCGGGTTTTGCTAAACTAGGCTATCCAACAAGGCCAATTACGCTAAAAGGGAAGCAAGCTGCAGCAGCGGTTGGACAGAGTTTACTTGTGCAAGCCTATATAGAGAAGTTTCAAGAATTTCAGATTGTCCCTGCTCAAATTTTATTAACTAGAAGCGATTTTATTCATCGTGAGAGGTATAAGAATGCATTTGCAACAATTGCTGAGTTATTAGATAGGAAAATTTTACCGATAATAAATGAAAATGATACTGTATCAATTGAAGAATTAACCTTTGGTGACAATGATATGCTTTCTGCTTTAGTTAGCGGATTGGTGCATGCGGATCAGTTGATGATTTTAACAGATATAAATGG
>JBEQAC010000157.1:0-7640 GCA_041640535.1 Bacillaceae bacterium | reverse complement strand
CGTTTCCAACCTGTAACGGTTCATGAACCTACTGTTGACGAGGCGATTCAAATTTTACAAGGAATTCAATCTAAATACGAAGAATTTCATGGTGTTCAGTATACAGCTGAAGCAATTAAAGCTTGTGTAAGATTATCACATCGTTATATTCAAGATCGATTTTTACCTGATAAAGCAATTGATCTATTAGATGAAGCAGGGTCAAAAATGAATTTGACATCAAAAGCGCCTGATATTCAAGCTATACAGGACCGCCTAAATAATATTTCTAG
This sequence comes from Bacillaceae bacterium, assembly GCA_041640535.1. Classification (GTDB taxonomy): domain Bacteria; phylum Bacillota; class Bacilli; order Bacillales; family Bacillaceae_L; genus Litchfieldia. The sequence goes on along the minus strand of JBEQAC010000157.1, from coordinate 7,368 downwards.
TGAAAAAGAAAAAGCAGCGAGTGATGAAAACTATGAATTAGCTGCAAAACTGCGACATGAAGAAATTTTATTAGAAAAACAGCTCGTTGATAGTGAAAATGCAAACAACAAAGAAGTTGTAGATATCAAGGATATCCAAGCAATTATTGAAAAGAAGACAGGGATTCCAGTAGGAAAACTTCAGGAAAATGAGCAAGAAAAAATGAAGTTTTTAGTAGAAAACCTTGCTAAAAAAGTAATTGGTCAAGAAGAAGCTGTTAAAAAGGTGGCCAAAGCCATTCGTAGAAGCCGTGCTGGATTAAAAGCAAAAAATCGCCCAATCGGTTCATTCCTATTCGTTGGTCCAACTGGAGTTGGGAAAACCGAATTAACCAAAACCTTAGCTGAAGAACTTTTCGGTTCAAAAGACAGTATGATTCGTTTAGACATGAGTGAATTCATGGAAAAACATTCTGTTTCAAAGATTATTGGTTCACCACCAGGGTATATTGGTCACGAAGAGGCTGGCCAGCTAACAGAAAAAGTACGGAGAAATCCATATAGTATTATTTTATTAGATGAGGTTGAAAAAGCACATCCAGATGTTCAACATATGTTCCTTCAGATCCTTGAAGATGGACGTTTAACAGATAGCCAAGGTAGAACCGTTAGCTTCAAAGATACTGTTATTATCATGACAAGTAACGCTGGTGTGGGACATAAAAAAATCTCAGTTGGCTTTGAAAAGATGGGGACCGACGCTATTCATGAAAGCAATATCTTAGATTCCCTAGGCTCATTCTTTAAACCAGAATTCTTAAATCGTTTCGATAGCATTATTGAATTTAAACAGCTTGAAAAAGATCACTTACTCCGAATTGTTAATTTAATGTTAGAAGAATTAGAAGAAAAAGTAGCTGAGCAAGATATTAAAATCTCAGTTGAAGAAGATGCAAAGCAAAAATTAGCAGAGCTTGGTTATCATCCAGCGTTTGGGGCTCGTCCTTTACGCCGTGTGATCCAAGAACATCTTGAGGATCAAATTGCAGATGTACTATTAGAAAACGAAGATTCCACGCATGTTATTGTAAAATTAATTGAAGGTAAGATTGTTATTGAATCAGCATAATGATAGGGATATCCATAAGTGTAAACATACACTTATGATATCCTTTTTTTACTTGGCTTTTTTAAAGTTTGTTGCTATTTAACTAAGATATGTTGATTTGCACTCCAGGTGTGTGCCCGCGGGGCAGGTGATGAGCCTCCTCGTGCCTGCGGGGTCTCATCCTTCCTGCAGATCCCGCAGGAGTCACACACCTTCCGTTCCGATCAACCTGCCCATTCGTTTTAAAAACAACAATCTTCTAGTAAAAAGCTTTTTACTTTGACAGATTTACTTTTTTTAGCGGTAGCGCTAAATTCTTTCTAGACGAAAAACTATGAAGCATCATGCCGATTATTATTATTAAAATACCTAAAAATGAGTACAAACTAGGAATCGCTTCATTTAATAAGAATACTTCCCCTATCATCACAAATAAAATTTGAGTTGATTGAGTCGCTTCAACAGCAGCTAACTTTGGGGAATCCTCCTTTACAAGATCAGTGGCGAAAAAGAACAACACAGTAGCAATTACACCTGAGCTTACAGCGACAATAAAGGTCTGTATCACTTGCGATTGACTAGGTGCTCCGTCCTTTATCAAACCAACACATGCTAAGATGATCCAAAAGGGCATGGATGCAATCGTCATTCCTAATACACGACTAAATGTATCGATTCTTCCTTTACAATGCTCCATCATTTTCCTATTTCCGAGCGGATAAGCAAAAGCTGCAATCATAACTGGGAAAATTCCGAGTAGGAATAGATTCAACGTAATACCATTACTTGCTTGTTGTAACTGAATGATCAGAATTCCTACGAAAATAATAGTAGAAAAAACTAATCCCTTGATTGGTATCTTTTTTCGGATTTTCTGTGTACCATTTTTTGTTTCTTTCTCTTCATAAAATAGTGGAAATAATAGTGTACCAGCAATAATGGTAAACTGCCATGTTCCGGCAACAAGCCATCCTGGGCCTGATGCAGCCGCCAAGGTAATTGGAGCGTAAAACAAACCAAACCCCACTATACTCCACATAATCCATGTTTTTGCATTTTCTTTCAACTCTACCAATAGTTCTTTTAAATTTCCTCGCATCATGACAATTAAGACTAGAAATGGAACCATAAAAAAATAACGAAGTGAGGCACTCCACAACCAACTTCCACCTGACAACTCCATTGAGCGATTTAGAATAAATGTTACGGCAAAAAAAACCGATGATAAGATCCCTATTAAAATAGCTTTCACTAACTTTCCAACCCTTCTCCTCGTACTTCTATGGAAAAAGGGCATCAGATCAAATCTGATCCCTCTTTAATATTCTACAACCGCTTTTACAAGATAAGACATGACAATCTCCTCCTGGAGCTCTTCATCAATAATGGAAAAACCAATAGTTTCATAAAAATTCCTTGCAGCGAGATTTTCAGGAACATATGAAAGTTTTATTTCACTACAATCAGAATATTCGCTTAGCATATTAATGATTAGGTCCATCGCAGCCCTGCCATATCCTCTTCCCTGGTACTCCTTACCGATCATAAATCTTGGTATCCAATATCGATCTTCTTGATCATTTGTTGGATCTATTTCAATACAACAAAAGCCAACAACGGTATCTTGATGGCAAATAGCATATGGAGTGAGAGAATCATCGACTTTAGTTTCTGCAATTGTAAATAAATTGGTTGCAATAAATCTCTCTTGTTCTTTTGCTACTGTTAAACGAACACATTGTCTAAAATTAGATAAATCTACCTCTTTCAACGTAACATCAGTTACCATAGTCCCCTCCTATAATTGCCTTCATTTTCTCACAACATTTTTTTAATACACCGTTATACAAAACGGCTTTTCATTATATGAAAATAGAGAAAATAATATGTCAAGATTTCCGAGGGTTAATAACTTTTAGTACTTCCTGAATCGTTTATATTTTACACCACTTTATCCCAAACTGCTTGTAAATTGCCTTTGAAAAGTTATGTTCTTGTCCTTTTCTTCATATAAATGAATGAGGTGATTATTTTGACCATAAGTTCGAAGCTTTTACTATCTTTATCTTTTTTTATCATTCTATTTAACGGTTTACCATCAGGATATATTCTATTTCACGAGAGGCTCGGTGGGTTATATGGAGATATCTTGTTTATCTTTACTAGTCTATTAGGAGCTTTATTAGCCTCAGTCATCATCGTGCAAGACAGGTCTAAAAGTTTGTATGTCTATGTTTGTGTGATTAGCAATGTCATGATATCGTTCTATCCTGTATATTTTATATTTGTAGCGAACTATATGATTCCTCATCTGTTAGACATCACTCTATTTTTCCTCTAAAAAAGCACTGAACAAAAAATTCAGTGCTTTTTTGTTAGTTAATCCTGATTCGTAAGAATGATTGGACCATTTTTGGTAATTGCGATTGTATGCTCGTATTGGGCAGATAAGGTTCCATCCACCGTTCTCGCTGTCCATCCATTCGTGTCCATCCTTGAAGCCCAATGACCGATATTAATCATGGGTTCAATTGTAAAGACCATTCCTTCTTTTAGTCTTAACCCTTTGTTCGGAAGCCCGTAGTGTGGGACTTCAGGCGCTTCATGGATAGAAGGTCCAATACCATGACCTATAAAATCTCTTACAACAGAAAACCCTTTGCCTTCTGCAAATGTTTGTATTGCATGACCAATGTCTCCTATTCTATTTCCAACAATTGAAGCTTCGATTCCTTTGTATAATGCCTTTTTAGTTACATCTAAAAGGCACTTAGCTTCCTCTGTGATTTCTCCAACTCCATAGGTCCAGGCTGAATCTGCAAGTGCACCATTTAAATTGACGACCATATCTATGGTTACAATATCGCCTGATTTTAATGCTTCTTTACGCGGGAAACCATGGCAAATCTCATCATTAATTGAAGCACATGTAGCAAACTTGTAGCCTTTATACCCTTTTTGTTCAGGAGTTGCACCATGTTTCTTAAGAAAATTATCAACAAATCGATCAATTTCCAAAGTAGAAATCCCTGGCTTAATAATCTTCGCAATTTCCTTATGACAAATAGCTAGTATTTTACCTGCCTCAAGCATTAATTCAATTTCTCTTTGGGTTTTTAAGTGAATCATATTAATCACCCTTTACACCTTTCTATACATACTAGTTTCATTTTACCAAATGTTACACATATCCAAAAAGAATGAATGAAAGAAAGAGGGACCCTAAAAGTGATATTAATCTACTTAAGGGTCAACCTCATTCACATTTTATCTTTTTATAAGCTTTTGTCATCAACACTGTTTAACCAAGCTTCAATTTCACCAACAATTGATTTAACCGTTCCATCTTCAAATGGTGAAAGTAAATTTGCCACTTTTACTAGCTCAGTAAAAGGTTTACTACCACCTTCTCTACATAGGGTCAAATAATCCTTCCATGCGTCTTCTTGGTTTTCTCTTGATCTTTTCCAGAATTGGAATGCACATATTTCAGCCAGAGTGTAATCAATATAATAAAAGGCTGTATTATAGATATGTCCTTGGCGTTGCCAAAATCCACCATTTTCTAAATATTCATTTCCATCATAATCACGTGTCGGCAAGTACTTTTCTTCAATTCGTTTCCAAGCTAAACTACGTTCAGCTGGTGTTACTTCTGGATTTTCATAAACAAAATGCTGGAACTCATCAACAGCTACTCCATAAGGTAGGAATAATAAAGCCTCACTTAAGTGAGCAAATTTATATTTTTCAGTATCTTCCTTAAAGAAAAGTTCCATCCATGGCCAGGTAAAAAATTCCATACTCATTGAATGAATTTCACACGCTTCATACGTCGGCCAGTTGTACTCTGGAACTTCAAAATGTCGGCTAGAATAGACTTGAAAGGCATGCCCAGCTTCATGTGTTAGCACATCGATATCCCCGGATGTTCCATTAAAGTTTGAGAAGATATATGGTGATTTATAATCCTGAATGTAAGTACAATATCCTCCACCAGCTTTTCCTTTTTTTGCTACTAAATCCATGAGATTTGTGTCAATCATATAGTTAAAAAACTCACTTGTTTCTTGAGATAGCTCTTCGTACATTTTTTTCCCATTCTCTATAATCCACTCTGGACTCCCTTTAGGTGTAGCATTTCCAGAACTAAATTTAAAGCCCTCATCATAATACTTTAAACTCTCTAAACCAATTCTCTCTGCCTGACGCTCTCTTAACTTATTTGCTATTGGTACGATATACTCCTTGACTTGATCTCGGAAATTCGCAACCATTTCAGCATTATAATCTGTTCTACCTAGTCTCGCATAACCAAGCTCGACAAAATTTTCGAACCCGAGTTTAGTGGCAATTCTTGTTCGGATTTTCACTAGATTATCATAGATTTCATCGAACTTCTCCTTATGTTCACAAAAGAAACCAAATCTTGCCTCATTCGCTTTTTGTCTCATTGCACGATCTGTCGATTCTGCAAAAGGTTGTAGCTGAGCAAGAGTTCGCTCCTCTCCTTCAAACTGAATTTTAGCTGAGGCAACAAGTTTTGTGTATTCACTAGATAGCTTGTTTTCTTGTTGTAGATCCTCAACAACTTCTGGAGAGAATGTTTTTAATTGTGTTTCTGCCAAATCAAATAGTTGTTTTCCCCATTTGTTTTCGAGATCGGATTTAAACTTCGAAGAAACTAAAGCTTCATAATACCTTGTTACTAACCCTTGTACCAGCGGTTGAATTTCATCTAAATAATCCTGTTCATTCTTATAAAATTCATCATTTGTATCAATGGTATGGCGTATGTAACATAAATTAAATGCAGTGTCTATCGTATTTCTTATGTTATTTATTTGTTTCATCGCAGTATTTTGTTGTTCAAATGTTCCAGCACTGGAGAAGTCTTCTAATACTTTATTAAACTCTGCTTCAATTTCATTCATTATTGGTCGTTTATATTCGAAATCATTGAAATTCACGACAGTCCCCTCTTTCATATAAAAATATTACCAATATCTAGTATATTCTACATACTTCTGAATAATCCTTTTTCATCATTTTATAGAAATAGTAATTATACACTATAACTTTTTTATTATATTATGACTTCTTTTAAAAATCACACTTAAAAGATTGACGGAAGTTGTCGATATAATAGATATAATACTCAAAAATGTGTATAGCGTATAATTTTGAATATTCTACTAATCTAGTGAAACTAATAGAAAGTATGGTGACATGATGGATAAAACTTCACTAATAGGGATTATACTTGGAATCATTGCTGTTGGAGTTGGGATGGTATTTAAAGGTGTAAGTCCAATTGCCCTTTTGAATCCTGCAGCCATCTTGATAATTATTATTGGTACGATTGGAGCGGTCGTTATTGCCTTTCCAACAAGTGAGATAAAAAAGGTACCACAGCTTTTTAAGGTACTCTTTACAGAGACAAAGACAACCTCAATTGAGGATTTAATCCCTATGTTCTCAGAATGGGCACAAATTGCACGAAAAGAAGGACTTCTTGCACTAGAAGCAAAAGTGTCTGAAATTGATGATGAATTTCTTCGAAATGGATTAAGCATGGCTGTTGACGGGCAAAGTGCGGAGTTTATTCGCGATGTCATGACCGAGGAAATCGAGGCAATGGAAGAACGACATCAAGCAGGTGCCTTAATCTTTACCCAAGCAGGCACCTATGCACCAACACTAGGAGTATTAGGAGCTGTAGTCGGATTAATTGCAGCCCTTGGAAAAATGTCCGATACCGATGCATTAGGGGCAGCTATCGCAGCTGCATTCGTTGCGACATTATTGGGAATCTTCACTGGCTATGTACTATGGCATCCATTTGCAAATAAATTAAAACGAAAGTCTAAACAAGAAACAAAAGTAAGATATATTATGATTGAAGGAGTACTCTCTGTCCTAGAAGGACAAGCTCCAAGAGCAATTGAGCAAAAACTATCAACCTATTTATCAATAAAGGAACGGCAAAAAGTGCTGACAGAAGGTGAAACCATCAATGGCTAGAAGAAAGAAACGTCAGCATCATGAAGAGCATGTTGATGAATCATGGTTAATTCCATATGCGGATTTACTAACATTATTATTAGCGCTATTTATTGTACTTTTTGCAGCAAGCTCTGTTGATGTAAAAAAGTTCCAAGCGATTGCAAGCTCCTTTAGTAATGCTTTTATTGGTGGTACAGGTGTATTAGATTATGAAGCCCCTGTACCTGACATCGTGGAGCCCCAACCTGTTACTGATGACAAGCCTATTAAAGAAG
>JBEQAC010000156.1:0-7777 GCA_041640535.1 Bacillaceae bacterium | reverse complement strand
ATGAAAAATACAAAACAACAATTCTTTTAACCACTCATGATTTATCAGATATCGAGGCTCTATGTGACCGGGTGGTAATGCTCGATGAAGGAAACATTATTTATGACGGGGATTTAGATCATCTACGTAAAAACTGGGGCGAAGGAAAGCAAATTCAGTTTCAGTTTACCGAAGAGGTTGAGCAATCTGAGCTAGAACGGAAAACGATGGGGTTAGAAGTTGAATGGGTAAAATCGGAACGCAGGAATATTTGGATTGCTAATGCAAGTGATGATGAAAATGTCTTGTCACAAATTGTGGCTCGAGTAGTTGAAGCACATCAAATAAGTGATATTACGATTAAAGAAATATCTACAGAAGAAATTATACGAAATATATATGAGGAAGGAATGAAAAAAGAGGAAATGCCTGTTGCTCAGTTATGATCATTAAGATGAAGTTGTTCCCACTTTTGGCGAGTGCCTGAGATTTTGGGAATAAGAGAGGTAAAGTTGTTCCTGTTTTTGGTGAGTACCAACGGTTTTGGGAATAAGAGAGGTGAAGTTGTTCCCACTTTTGGCGAGTGCTTGAGATTTTGGGAGTAAGAGAGGTAAAGTTGTTCCCACTTTTGGTGAGTGCGGGTGTTTTTGGGAATAAGAGAGGTAAAGTTGTTCCCACTTTTGGCGAGTGCTTGAGATTTTGGGAATAAGAGAGGTGAAGTTGTTCCCACTTTTGGTGAGTGCCGGATATTTTGTGAATATGGATTCTAAGAAAATAGTCTTTTTAATGGACTATTAGTTAAACAAACGTTTGTTTAACTTTTTAATCCAATAGTATCAAGGGTTTGCGATTTTTAAACAAACGTTTGTTTGAAAAATGTGAACGGCAGAAGGGGCTTTTTAATATGGACAAGTATATTGAAATGATTCGAATTCGGTTCTTAATGATGCTTGCTTATCGGACGAATTATTATAGCGGGATTTTAATTTATAGCATAAATATTGGGGCTTATTATTTTTTATGGACAGCGATTTATGGGGGCAAGGAAAATATCCAAGGATTATCCGTCATTCAAATGACCACTTATATTGCAGTGGCGTGGATGGCGCGGGCGTTTTACTTTAACAATATTGACCGAGAAATTGCAACAGAGATTAAAGAAGGGAAGGTTGCAATTGAACTAATTCGTCCATATAACTATCTTGGAATGAAAACCATGCAGGGATTAGGGGAAGGAATCTTTCGTTTACTGTTTTTCTCAGTGCCGGGAATGGTGATTGTTAGCTTTATTTTTCCGCTTAACTATACGAGCAATCTTCTAACATGGGTGTTATTTGGGATATCAATTATCTTTAGTTTTATCATCAACTCACAGATTAATTTATTAACCGGAATCATGACTTTCTTTCTATTTAATAATGATGGGTTGATTCGAGCGAAACGAGTGGTCATCGATCTTTTTTCTGGCCTGCTTTTACCTATTAGTTTCTATCCGTTGTGGGCTCAAAATATCATGAATGTTCTTCCCTTTCAGGCGATCAGCTATATTCCGAGTATGATTTTTACAGAAGGTTTCCAAGGGAAAGAAATCATTGAAGCGTTAATCTATCAGTTTGTTTGGGTATTAATTTTGATTCTCCCGATCCAAATTCTATGGCTTTTTGCGAAAAAACAGCTGATTATCCAAGGAGGGTGAGTCATGTTTTATCTATCAATGTTTACTCAGTATGTTGGTCAATATATGAAAACAAGAATGCAATATCGTGCAGATTTAGTGGTAGAAATTTTCTCTGACCTCTTATTTCAAGCGGTTAACTTGATTTTTATCCTTGTCGTCTTTGGTCATACCCAATTATTAAGTGGATGGCAAAGAGATGAAATTATCTTTATTTATGGTTTTTTCTTAGTACCGTATGCTTTATTTTCCGCGTTTTTTAATATCTGGGATTTTAATGATCGCTATATTGTAAAAGGAGAGATGGATCGTATTCTAACTCGGCCCATCCATAGCTTGTTTCAGGTCATATTAGAGCGAATTGAGCTTGAGTCACTTTTCGGTGTCGTAACAGGGATTGTGATCATGTTTTATGCAGGTTCGAACTTGGGGCTAACGGTCCGTTGGTTTGACCCATTGGTCTTTATCGTACTAGTGATTGGTGGAGCGCTAGTCTATGCTTCCATCTTTATCATGCTGGCTAGCATTGGCTTTTGGTCTGATGCACGAACGTCGGTTATGCCAATGGTCTATAATATTGGAAACTATGGAAGGTATCCAGTTGATATTTATAACAAAGCGATCCGCTTTTTATTAACGTGGATTCTGCCTTTCGCGTTTGTTGGTGTATACCCAGCTTCGTTCTTCCTTGGAAGAACGGAATGGTATATCTATGCGCTTTTAACACCAGTGATGGGGGCACTGTTTTTCACCCTTGCGATTATATTGTGGAATATAGGTGTCACTAAATATCGCGGTGCAGGAAATTAAGTGCTCATATGGAGCATGAAAGGAGAAATGTCAGTCAGGAGTGTTCACTTCACTCGGTTTACAAGTTGTGAAAAAGGCTTGTTCAAACTCCTGACAGTCATTTCTGTTTAATTTAATCACCATCAATAAAAAATGTCCTAACATGGCCAACCCTTTCGTATACATAGAAAAAGTGAGGAAATTATTTGAGGTGGGAGCCATGTTTCCAATTTTTCTATTAGGTTTAGTCATTGTTGGACTTGTATCAAGCATTAGGTCACTATTTATTACGAAGTATAGTAGAAATCAGTCAATTTCATTAGAAAATGTTATTTTACATTTGCTTATTTATATTACCGTGTTAATGGGGTTTGGTTTATTATACATGGTCTTAGATGTTACAGGGCACCCGGTATTAATTGAAAATGGACAAGTGTTACAAGGGAATTATTTTGAAAAAATTGCATCCTCCATGTACTTTAGCGCGATTACCCTATTATCCGTAGGGTATGGGGACATCACACCGATTGGTATTGGAAGATGGCTTGCGATTGTCGAAGCGTTATTGGGATATACAATACCAGTTGCCTTTGTCGTAAGAATGGTGATTAATATAGAAAGAAGCTAGCATTTGAAATGGGCTTTAAAAATATGTATTGTAGGAGTGAAGTCTAATTAATAGGAGGGTTATCCGTGACGGTTGAAGTTGGACAAGAAGCTCCAGATATTGAATTACTGGCTAGTAATGGTAAGAAAGTTAAGCTTTCAGATTATAGAGGAAAATATGTGGTATTGTATTTTTATCCAAAGGATATGACGCCAGGCTGCACCACCCAAGCGTGTGATTTTAGAGATCAGCATCAGAGCTTTGCAGAACTCGATGCGGTTATTCTAGGTGTAAGTCCTGATCCTGAGGAACGACATCAGAAATTTATTGAAAAGCATGATCTACCATTTTTACTATTGGTCGATGATGAACATAAGCTTTCTGAAGCGTTTGATGTTTGGAAATTAAAAAAGAACTTTGGGAAAGAGTACATGGGCATTGAACGCTCGACCTTTATTTTGGATAAAGAAGGAAAAGTTGTGAGAGAGTGGCGGAAAGTGAAGGTAAAGGATCATGTCGCAGAAGCTCTAGCCTACATAAAAGAAAACTTAAAATAAGGTGTGGCTGTTCCATTAGGAATGGCCTCTTTCTTTTGGAATGAATGTGAACCTACTCCAAAGGGGAAACTTCAATTATTCTTATAAGTAGGTGAGAAAATGAATAAATTAATTGAAGATATAAGGAATGAATCCATTCGTTTTCATTCAAAACAAGACCTCCAAGCTATTATAGATGAAATTGGGGATCGTAAAGTTGTATTATTGGGGGAAGCATCTCATGGTACATCTGAATTTTACACAATACGAGCTGAATTAACGAAGATGTTAATAAAACAAAAAGGATTTAACGTAATTGGGGTTGAAGGCGATTGGCCTTCTTGTTTTCAGGTGAATCGATTTATTAAGGGATATGACCAGGATTATCGAAGTAGTAGGGATGTTTTACATCAAGAATTTAATCGTTGGCCGACCTGGATGTGGGCAAATGAGGAAATAAGAGAGCTTGTTGATTGGTTAAAAGAATTCAATTTTCATCAACAAAAGAAGGTTGGATTCTATGGAATTGATGTATATAGTTTGTGGGAGTCAATGGAAGAAGTGGTGAAGTACCTTAAAAAAATCAAATCAGAAGATGTTGAAATTGCTAAAAAGGCTTTTGGTTGTTTTGAACCTTTTAATAAGAAACCTGAAACATATAGGATTTCGGCATCTTTCCTTTCGGATGATTGTATTAATGAGGTGACTGAGCTTTTAAAACGTGTGCAGATGAATCGTCATCAATACCCTCACACTGAAGAAGTAGACTTGAATGTTGAGATCAATTCGCTGGTTGCTGCAAATGCAGAACGGTATTACCGGGCGATGGTCAAAGACGACACAGAGTCTTGGAATATTCGTGATTACCATATGTCGGATACAATTGACAAGCTACTAAGCTATAGCGGAGACGAAACAAAGATCATTATTTGGGAACATAATACCCATATAGGAGATGCCCGATATACCGATATGAAAGATGAGGGCTTAGTCAATGTTGGACAAATTACAAGGGAGAGATATGGGGAAAATCAGGTGTACGCAGTAGGCTTTGGTACACATCGTGGTACAGTTATGGCATCAAGGCGTTGGGGATATCATCCTGAAGTAATGCAAGTACCGAACGGTGAAAAATATAGCTGGGAAGACTGTATGCATATAGCTGCACCTTATAATCAACTCCTGCTTTTTAATGACAAAAATAGAAATCTGTTTGATCAAACAATTGGCCACCGAGCGATTGGTGTTGTCTATCAGCCTGAATATGAGCATCTAGGAAATTATGTTCCAACCAGCATGTCCAACCGGTATGATGCGTTTGTTTTTGTAGACCAAAGTCGGGCGGTAGAACCTCTAAAGGTCGAGGTGCCGATTTAAAATGGCCTATTTTTTCTAAAACAGGCGTGTGTCTATACGAAAAGTGCGCCAAATGAGTATAGTGTGAGTGTAGGGCATACCTCCTCAGATGTTAGTGAAATTAGTGCAAGATTTATTCTTGCACCTTTTTTGTGCGCTTTTTTTTGAAAGGGCTTATACTAACAGTAATGAAATTTTAATTTGATAAATGGCATATATATTAAAAAGGGAAAGTTCAGGGGGGGATTGTATATGAAGATTTATACGAAGACAGGGGATAAAGGTAAAACATCTTTAGTTTATGGAGAGCGGGTCTCTAAAAATGACCTTCGAGTGGAGGCTTACGGTACATGTGATGAAGCAAATTCATTTATTGGCCTTGGTCTAAGTCATTTGAAAAATAAGGATTTTGCAGAGAAGGATGAAGTTTTAAAAGTCTTTCATAAGATTCAAACGGATCTTTTTCATGTCGGTGCAGAATTAGCAACACCTTCTGGAAAAGAAGTGAAATGGAAAATACAAGACTCGGATATCATTTATTTAGAACAAATCATTGATCAATGGGATGGAAAACTCTCTCCACTGACAAACTTCATTTTGCAAGGTGGAACAGAGTCTGGTGCAGCTTTACATGTGGCTAGAACGATTGTAAGAAGAGCGGAAAGAAGAGCAGTTGAAATTGGTGTGGAGGTAAATCCACTCGTCATCGCTTACTTAAATCGACTTTCAGACTTTCTATTTGTAGCAGCAAGATATATTAATCAATGCTTAGGAGAAACGGAACAGGTCTTGCATAATTAAAAAAAGGCTGTTTTTCTAAAAGATTGATGTTTTTAAACGAAGTAGATGGGGAAGGTTGATTGGAACGGAAGGTGTGTGACTCCTGCGGGATCTGAAGGAAAGATGAGACCCCGCAGGCACGAGGAGGCTCATCACCTGCCCCGCGGAAAGCACACACCTGGAGTGCAAATCAACCTACCTTAGTTAAATAGCAACAAAGATTACGAAACAGCCTTAAAAAAACATGCGTAAATTTTCAGTTTTTCTCATATAGTAATGATAGATATATTGACAAAAATAAGAAATCCAATGTACACTATTTATAAATATTATAAAGTAATAAATAATCTTTTTTAGAAAAGAGGTGCATGGCGGTGTCACATAATGATTTAAAAGAAGCGCTTGATACGTTGAAAGAAACGGGAGTTCGTATTACTCCACAACGTCATGCGATTTTGGAATACTTAATCAATGCTATGGCTCACCCAACAGCAGATGATATATATAAGGCTCTGGAAGGCAAATTTCCTAATATGAGTGTTGCTACGGTATACAATAACTTACGGGTATTTCGCGAAGTGGGACTAGTGAAGGAATTGAATTATGGAGATGCATCAAGTCGCTTTGATTTTGTCACAACCGATCACTACCATGTGATATGCGAAGAATGTGGTAAAATGGTTGATTTCCATTATCCAGGATTAGATGAGGTAGAGGCTTTAGCTGCTCATGTAACGGGCTTTAAAGTTAGTCATCATCGCATGGAAGTGTATGGATCCTGTCAAGATTGTCAAAAACGTGATGCTCATTAAAAAAAGCTGGCAGCAATATTAGCTGTCAGCTTTCTTCTGTTCCGATTTCCTATTATAGCTCTCATCAAACTCTTTTCCTTCTAAGTTCGGATCTAAGGTTAAAGGCTCGTTACAGTACATACATAAATCTACACGGCCTAAAATCTTTGTTTGCTTATTACAATTTGGACATGTAACTTGAACTGTACGAGTAGAAAGTAGGCCTATCCAAAAGTACACTACTGTACTTGCGACGATAAACAATAAACCAAAAATCATAAATAAAGTCATGATAATCGGGTGAGTTCGAAAGAATAATCCGCCATACATGACAACAAATCCAACGAAAATGAGTGCTAAGGCAAACGAACGTATTTTATTAATTTTACTAGAATATTTTTTAGCCATCATAAACCTCCTAACTAAAATATAGCATATTTTTAATTTAATCTCACAAAAGAAAAAAAGAAGAAAGAAATAAGAACTAATTAATATAATGAATAGAAAAGGATTTTCAATCTATTCGTCGAAACATATATTCAATTATTCATATGGAGGAACTACTATGGAAAATATACTTCGTCCAATCTACCAAGAGAGAGCGAGTCAACCAAATACTCTAGGGATTATATTAATTGAAAAAGGAATCAAAACCATTCCGGTCACTGATAAATTTGAGGCCGTATTACTCGTCATTGTGAGGGAAGCTGAGTTGCCGCTATTGGTAAAGCATTATGAGTACGAAGGAAGAATAGCAAGCCTCTATACAGTAGAAGAAAAGAAATTAAGAGAGTGGTTATTTTTAGGCTCAAATAGAAAGGTCATTGAATGGATCTTTAATGGGAAAGTCCTATTTGATAGAAATGAATATATTATTGGATTGAAAAATGAGTTGCATGATTTTCCTGAAAAAGATAGAAAAATTAAACTTGGTATCGAATTTGGTAAGTTAATTAGAAGATACCAGGACGGAAAAGCATTTTTTGAAACAGAACAATACTTAGATGCGTTTAATAATGTCATTCATGCACTTCATCATCTAGCAAGACTAGCGATCATTGAAAATGGGCTTCATCCAGAGGTAACGGTTTGGAATCAAGTTCGGTTAATTGATCCGGAGATTTTTAAACTATATGAAGAAATTGTAGAAAGTGATGAACCGATAGATAAAAGACTAGAATTACTGTTTTTAGCGAGTGAATTTTTCATACACTCCCGTGCGAAGTTAGGAGGAAAACATCTATTAGAAGTTTTAGCAGAAAAG
>JBEQAC010000155.1:0-7799 GCA_041640535.1 Bacillaceae bacterium | reverse complement strand
CGCAAGTATTACGAAGATAATGACAGCAATCTTAGCCATTGAATCAGGAAAGCTAGATGATACTGTAACAATTAGTAATAAAGCCGCAGGAACTGAAGGATCATCACTCTATCTACTACCTGGAGAAAAAGTAAAGTTGAACGACTTAGTATATGGATTGATGCTTCGGTCAGGTAATGATGCTGCAGTAGCGATTGCAGAACATGTTGCAGGAAGCTTAGATTCTTTTATAATCATGATGAATAAAAAAGCAAAAGAATTAGGGATGAAACAAACGGTTTTTGCTAATCCACATGGCCTTGATGACCACGAAAATCATTATTCAACCGCATATGATATGGCACTTTTAACCCGATATGCAATGAACAATGAAACCTATGCAAAAATTTCTGGTACAAAATCCTATACAGCAAATTCGTTAAGTAAACATGGAACTGTTACTTGGAGAAATAAAAACCGCTTATTAACCCAACTGTATCCTTATTCTACTGGTGGAAAAACAGGATATACACAAAGAGCAAAAAGAACTCTTGTTTCTACAGCCTCTAAGGATGGCCTAAATTTAATTGCCGTAACAATTAACGACAGAAATGATTGGAAAGACCATATGAGACTTTTTGATCAAGCTTTTAGTGAGTATAAATTTGTCAAAATTGTTTCTAAAGATTCCATTCCGAATCTTTTTGATGATTATCATTTAAACATGAAAATTGAAAAAGAATTTTCCTATCCATTAACTACAGAAGAAATGGACTTCCTTCAATTAAAATTAAAACAGATAAAACCAGATAAAAGAAGTAAAGCAAACAAGGATAAAGAGCTTCAGGTTGGAAAAATAGAGGTTCTCCTTAAAGAATCTTTAATAGGTGAAGTATCATTATATATGACAGAAATTCCACAATCAAAAAGTGATAGCTGGTGGGACAAAATAAAAAAAGCATTTCCTCTTTAAAGCAGACTCTTTGAATACGGACAATGAAATAAAATAAAAATGTCGTTCATTAATGAACGGCTTTTTTACTGGACCCTTCTCACTCCATCAATAAAATTAGGTGAATATCACAACAAATATTCATTTTATTTACACTGTAACCCAACTTCTTACATATACTTATATAAATTTTTTAATTCTAAAATTGATTTGAGTAAAACTTCTTAGAAGAAAGGGTTATTACTATGCTATTGACATATATCGCCATTGCTGTAGCTCTTTTCTTTGCGATGAATATTGGAGCTAGTGGTACAGCAGCTGCAATGGGTGCCCCATATGGAGCAGGTGCCATCAGGAACAAAAGATTGGCATTAATCTTAGTGGCTGTTTCCGCTTTTCTTGGTGCAGTATTAGGTGGAGGAGAAGTTGTTAAAACGATTGGGCAAGGAATTATTCCAACAGATATTTTAACCGTTACTGTCGTTGTCATCATTCTAACCGGAGCTACATTTACCTTATTCTTATCGAACATTATTGGAATTCCATTATCTACAAGTGAAGTAACTGTAGGTTCAATTGTTGGAGTTGGTGCCGCGTATCATGCTGTTTATACAAGCAAACTAATTGTTATTGTATCATTTTGGATTATCGTTCCAATTGCTTCTTTTTTAATTACATTATTATTAGGTAAATTAATTGAATTCGCTGAGAAAAAATGGCCCGCTCTTAAAGGTCAGGGCAAATGGGCAAAGTGGTTATCGATCTTACTCATTATTGGCGGATGCTTTGAAGCATTTTCCGCAGGCATGAATAATGTTGCGAATGCGATTGGCCCACTTGTTGGAGCAAATATCTTATCCTCAAGTACTGGGATTTTACTTGGCGCTCTTTTTACTTCCCTTGGAGCATTAGTTTTAGGGAGTAAAGTACTAGAAACGAACGGAAAGAAAATCACAAAATTATCTCTGCTTCAAGGTAGTGCAGTATCTTTTACTGGCGGAGGACTTGTTGTGGTTGCTTCCCTATTTGGATTACCAATACCTCTAACCCAGGTTACAACCTGTGGAATTCTAGGTGTAGGAACGGCGAAGCATGGAATAAAAGTATTACAAAAGGACGTGATTAAACGCATCGGAATGGTGTGGGTAATCTCGCCATTATCTTCATTAGTTGTTTCATACACGTTAATAAACCTATTTACAGAAGTAAATATATACAACCTACTTGTCATTTTTAGCACACTAATCGCAACAATCGGCTCAATTTATTTGTTAAAGTTAGTAAAAAAAGAAAAGAGAACCCTTAATAATGAAAGGATTTAAGCAAAAATCCTATGCTGTTACAAATGAACAGCTTAGGATTTTTTATTTTATCCCTTTCACAATCTCATTCATCATTTCCTTATCCATCGGTCCAATAATTTTCTTTACAATGATTCCATTTGAATCAATAAAATAGCTAGTTGGAATTGTATAGGCTTGATATTGTCTTCCAATCTCTCCGTTCCTGTCTAATAAGATTGGAAAGGTTAAACCATATTCCATGATAAAACCATTGATGCTCTCTTTGTTTTTTTCTGCAGAGGTCAAATTAACAGCGACTACTTCTACTTTTGTATCATGTTGTTCGTAAAAATCCTGCATATGAGGCATTTCAGCCCTACACGGTGGACACCAACTAGCCCAAAAATTTAACAGAACGATTTTTCCTTCAAACTCAGATAGCTTTACCTGATGTCCCTCAACCGATTCCAATAAAAAATCTGGCGCTTTATTCCCTTCATGAACCCCTATCTCTATTTTTGAATCTGCTGAAATACTTTCAGGGTTATTTCCGTTTGTATTTTCACTCTCAAAGCCAAGCAAGCCCCAAATAGTCATCCCAAATAACCCTATAAGCACTAAAACCTTTTTAAACAATATGTTCACTCCTTACTCTGTTTATTTTCCAAAAGCTGAGCCTTGTCCCAATAGATGAGCGATAAAATGATGATTCCTAAAAAGAACCATTGGTTTAATGAAAAAATAAAGATCTTGTCTTGCATAGGTTGTAAAAGAAAACCAGTAACCACATGTAAAAATGAATACATGATTTGTAAAGTAATGAGATCTTTTCCTAAGAAGGCATTTCTTCTTAGTAATACCCATACTAAGAATAGAAATGTAAAACTAAAAATAAGAAAGTGATATAAACCTATAGCAGTATGAAAGACCATTGATAGACCATGATAAAGAAAAATCGTCGATAAACTAAAGGACAAGAAAAAATAATATCTATTGAAAAAAGATAATTGCGTTTTTCTAGTGACCAACATAAAGTAAAGAAAGGAAAAAATAATAGCAACAATGACTCCCTTGTTTCCACCAGAAAAATAAAGGATGGATAGCGGACTGCGGATGACTAATGATGGCTCAAAAATAATTAAACTTAATTTCCATATAATAAAACCATAAAACACACTATTCATCATCGAATCAAAGATATTTTTACTTTCTGCTATTTTTAAATAGAATAAAAATAGCTTCATTCCTACTAAACTTAGGATAAATGCAACTCCAAGCAAAAACCACTTTTGTAAAATGGCTAGAGCACCAATTTGTATAACCTCCAAGGTATCACCTACCTCCCTCGAAAAACTACCCATACGGGTATTAATCACTTTAAAATAAAAGAGGGATTCCCTCTTTTTCTTTAGCTAACAAAACAATAAGTGCAATTAGGCGGTTACCAACTCCTAAAGGCTTGGCACCAGCTTAGTTTTCTTTATCTACTTTTTACAAGCAAGTTTACCGCTTCTTTCACAAGCTCTTCTGTATTTTCACCAGTTTCATTCGCCTTTTGTACACACTCGACCAAATTTGAACTAACTACGACACCTATTGTACGGTCTATCGCTGTTCTGGCTGCCGATAATTGAGTAATTACGTCTCGGCAATCCTGGTTTTCTTCCATCATTCGTAATATTCCTCTTAACTGTCCTTCAATTCGCTTAACTCTGTTTTTTATCTGATCATTATATTCCACTTATAATCCTCCAACCTTCATGGTTTTATATAATTTATTATACCCTTCTAGGTATAATAGTCAATCGGAACTTATTTCAAAAAGATAATGTAAGTTCTATCGTCACCACTTTTTAATATTCATAAAAAGAGGTGATTATACGTGTTAAAACCCATAAACCAACCTAATCTTACAACAAAAAGATTATATCCA
Source organism: Bacillaceae bacterium (assembly GCA_041640535.1). Taxonomy (GTDB): domain Bacteria; phylum Bacillota; class Bacilli; order Bacillales; family Bacillaceae_L; genus Litchfieldia. Next base: position 3,652 of record JBEQAC010000155.1, on the reverse strand, counting down.
GAAAACCAAGAATCCCCCATACATTTCCTAAATACTTGGAAGACACCTATTCAATATTTTTATATACGTAATCATTTTAACTACCCATCACATCATCATTGGCTCACAATTACGGGTGAAGTATCCCGTCCGTTAAGGTTTCATTATTATGATTTACTTTCCATGCCTTCAAAAACAGTTACCGTTCCACTTGAGTGTGCAGGAAATAAACGCTCTTTTTTCTCCCCGAAGGTTTATGGTGAACAATGGGAGGAAGGGGCAATGAGTCAAGGCTCCTGGACAGGTGTCCCATTAAAGTACTTACTAGACATTGCAAAACCATCGATGAATGGAAAAGAAGTAATATTTTCAGGATCAGATGCTGGAAAACGTCCACAATCTGACGAGACGATTACCTATTCTAGAAGTCTTCCCATCGAAAAAGCATTACATCCTGATACACTTATCGCATATAACTATAATGAATTACCACTTTCCTATCAACACGGCTTCCCGTTCCGCCTGATTGTTCCTGGTTGGTATGCTATGGCATCTGTGAAATGGCTTCAAAGCATTACGGTTAGTAAACAATCTTTTAAAGGTCCTTTCCAAACAGATGATTATATGTATTATCCCTATAAGGATAGTGATGAGGGAAAAAAACCGGTTACTTACATGAATGTAAACTCCAGTATTTTTTATCCTCTAAACAGATCAATTATCAAAAAGGGGAGTCATCTCATTCAAGGAATTGCTTGGTCGGGATTAGGGAAGATAGTGGAGGTTGAAATAAGTTTTGATGAAGGCGAAACTTGGATAACAACTGAATTAACTCAATTAAACGACTCTACCTACTCATGGACTTCTTGGAAATTTAAGTGGCATGCTACCAATCCAGGCGAATACATCCTATTATCAAGAGCAAAAGACTCTCATAACCGTATTCAACCAATGGAAGCTAGATGGAACCGTAAAGGATATGGATATAATGCAGTTTCAAGAATAGATGTAGAGGTGGAATAATAATAAAAGGATTATACATACCTAGCCATCATCGGGCTAGGTATTTCATTTCATTCATTCAATTGTTCTAATTAATTCCCATTTTAGGCTACTTAATTCTATGTCAAATATTAATACTATGAACGTAGCTCATTTATTAGGCTTTCAGTATCAATATACCAACTGTCAATCAAAGCATCTCTTCTAATAATAAAGTTGATCGTCTGAGTAATTTTTCTTCCATTTCCCCTCCTATATTCGACGACTACTGGTATTTCCAATATTTCCTGACCGTGAATATTCGGGTTAACTGACATGTTTTTCACTATAAAATATGTAAGATTCTCAATTGCAGCTGGTACCTTAGCCTTCTCATCTGCACCTGCTAGTGTTAAATTGATCACTTTATTGTCATGATTATTAACTCCAGCTGAAAAAACACTGATAAGACCATATGGATTTATATTATTTACATACTCATCTATCTTTCCACCTGCTTTTAAGATCATGATTTTATGTGACAAATCCATTTGTCCAGAACGATGGGTTGTACTTCCAAAAAAATGGATACAGAAATGCCCTGGAAATCCATTCTTCAATGCTCCTGCTCCATGTGGCATTCCATGCATGGATGCAGCAATCATTTGGTCTTCTATTTGAACAACGATGGCTCTCCGATTCCAACTCCATTTGCCTTTATATATTTCACGCATAATTTTCGTGTCTTTGCTTGTTAATGGTTGTACATCTGCATGTTTATTACCTGCTCTTCGTTGTACCTTAAATTGCAGTCCCGTTTCAACATCAATCACGGTAAAAATTGAATATTTGGGTAGTATTTCATTCGCCACATCCCATGACAGGATTTCTATTTTATAACTAATGGGATTATCATAGTCTTCATATCGAATCGTGTCTGCTGATGTTCGATATGGGCTTAAGAATAGGAAGCTAAAAAGAAGAATGATATATGTTTTTCCCTTCATAAAGAAATTCACCTCATTTTTTTATAACATGATAAATATTATTTCCATCATGACAAATCTGTCTCATGAGAAATAGAGGAAATGTCATCTTGTGAAACCGTTTCACATATATTCACAATTTTAATAGGCTTTAATTACCTTTTTTATGCTAAAATTTAGATAAATTGTGAATAAAGGACTGGGTCATTTGTATGCAACCTTAAAAAAACTCCTCCATACACTAAAGGGATTAATATCGGACCATCCATCATCAAAGGAATTCAATTCCTATTATTATAAAGTACTTCTTGATAGGCTAAAAATGGTTTCACAACTACTCATCCTTACCTACCCTTTTTACTTTTACTTAGATTTTATCGCTTTAAACAAGGTTGAGGATGTTCTCTTTAGATATACCCTTACATCCATTCATATTTCGGGATTGGTTATATCCATCTTGTATTTATTTCTTTTTCGATATTGGGGAATAAAAGGGAACTGGCTACCGTCTAAGTGGAAATCGTGCGTCATTCATTTTTATATCACCAGCTATGTTTTTATGGGAGCACTTGCTTCGATTAATAGTCAGAGGCTTACGGGGAATATTGATGCATATGTGATCATTCTTATTAGTGTTGCGGCCCTTTTTCCCATGAGACTATCTAGCTTAGCTATGATTTTTATCGTGAATCATATTTTTTTTATTAGTTCCTTATCCTTGACGATAAAAGATGAATTCTCACTGTTAACAAAGCAAGTGAATACAACAGCAACAATGGGAATTGCATTAATCATTGGTGTGACTTTTTATGTTTATAAAAGAAAAGATTATGATAATCAACTTAAACTTATACAGTATGCTACAACAGATGAGCTAACAGGAGTCATAAATCGAAGATATGGAATCGAACTATTACAAACGAATCTTGAGAAAGCAAAAAAGGAAGAGTGTAAGCTATCCGTTTGTTTTATTGATATAAATGGGCTAAAAAAGGTTAACGATCGGTACGGCCATTACGAAGGCGATTACCTAATTAAAAAGACATGTGAGTCCATTCAGTCTGGCATTGATTCGAAAGATATTCTCTTCCGATTAGCTGGAGATGAATTTGTTATCATCTTTATCGATAAATCATTATCCGAAATGGAAGACAACTGGAATAAGATTGAACATGAAATTAAACGAACAAATACCACGCTTCATAAACCATACACCCTCTCTTTTAGCTATGGAATGTTTCATTATGAAAAGGGGATGGCCATCAATGTTGAGGAGATTCTAGAAATAGCCGATCTTCAAATGTATAAGCAGAAAAGAAGAAATACGAATAATCGTATAGTTAGAGGAACGTAAAAAGAACTGCTTTCGCAGTTCTTTTTACGTTATTAATATCGAATATGTGCAAGCTCCTGATCTAACTCATCAAGCTGCTGTAAAGAAGCAAGACTTGCAATTAACGGGTGATGTTGCAGTTCTCTTGGTGATTTGTCAGCAAATTGGCTCATCACCATTTGATTTGCTACTAATGCTGGTAATTTTTCTTCGAAAATCTTTTTTGCATCCTCATTAGATAGTAAGTCTTTAATGGTACTTTTTGAACTATATGTTAAAATATATGGCTTAGTTGGGACATATTCAAAAACATAAGTACCAGCAACTAGCTCAACTTGAACATTCTGGTTGTCTTGACTTGATTTCAAATTGC
>JBEQAC010000154.1:0-7811 GCA_041640535.1 Bacillaceae bacterium | reverse complement strand
AGTTGTTGTAGGATTTTTATTCGCACTTTTGAGACTGCCAATTCCTGCACCTCCAGCTCTTGCAGGTGTAACAGGGATTATTGGAGTCTACTTAGGATTTAAATTCTTTGCCTGGATTGCGCCTTTATTTACAAAAGGGGTGTAGACTTGGGTTTATTTGGAAGTTGTGAAGGGCAAACCTTAGTAAATGAACAAGAAAAATGTTCTTGATGGGGGCTCTCAAAGACAAAAGATGAAATGAATGATGAGGAAATGTCTTTGAACGGGGCACTCAAAGACAAAATACCGTACAAACGATAGAAAAATGTCCTTCATCTTAGTCATGAAGGACAAACCAGGTATTTGCAACACGAAAATGTTCATCATCTGCACTTGCCCCTCTATTTCCACTCAATCGTTGCTCCACCCACACGCTTTACCCCTCTTATCTTAGAAATATCCGCCACCAACTGGTGAAGTGCTTGATCTTTTCTCTTTGCTTCAATCATCACGTCGAGATCTTGACCAAGCTCTCGTACCACATCCAAAAACGGCCGAATAAAAGTAGGGTCGACAAAATCGGCATGGCTTCTAAATTCCTTTTCTGATTTTGGCGATGATAAATGGACTTTTGGGATCAACTCTAAATGATCCCATGTTTTATAGATATCAGGAAGTAAATCAACCATAGATCGTTCACTAAGATTTGCTTGATGATGGTGATAATCGAACACAAGCGGAATTTTTTCCTTTTGACAAATCACAAGTGTTTCTTCCGCCGTATAGGTTTTATCATCATTTTCTAACGTCATTCTTTCCTTTACCTTCATCGGGAGCTGTTTGATATTTTTATGGAATCTTTCGACGGCTTTCTTCTTATCCCCATAGGCTCCACCAACATGGATGTTAATGACCGTTCGATCCTCGATTCCCATCCCTTCAAATAAATCATAATGATATTGCATATCACTCACAGCATTCGTTGTAATTTGACTTTTCTCACTTGTAAATAGGGTGAATTGATTCGGATGTAAGCTGACTCGTAATTGATACTTTTTCACTAAATCCCCAATTTCAAGTAATTCTTTAGCAAATGCGGTGCGGAAGTCCCAGCGAACTTCAGGATGGGTCGCAAGTGGGATGATGGACGAAGACATGCGGTATACTTCAATTTCATGAGCAATATTATAGTGGAGCATCCTGAGTGTACTCGTCAAATTTTGTTTTGTTACCTCTTTTAACTTCAAGTCTCGTTCTTCTTTTTTCAAAGCCTTCCAGCGGGTGAATGTTAAGGCTCTAGCAGGCGAACACTCCCAAAGTGAAAGCGCATGTGACACATACCCAAATCGAATTTTTACCACAAGAAATCTCCCACCTTTATAAAGAAAACTTGGCTGGTGCCAAGTCTTTGGCGCTGGCAACTCCCTTGTTGCACTTACACGTTAAGAAAGTATAAGGTAAAAAGCAAAATCCAAATGAGATTTCACCATTTGGATTTGCCCTATCTCCTTGTCAATTACAAGAAGTCAGAAATTAACGTAGAAACCTTTTCTTTTCCACGATGGAACCATGAGCGATTGTTAAGTTCTTCTTCTGTTAGTTGTGTGGCATTCGCCATATCTTTACGAATTTCACCTTTCACCTGATTAATAAAGGTTTTGTCAAAGATATAACAATTGATTTCGTGATTTAGGTAAAAGCTGCGCTTATGAACGTTGGCTGTGCCAATATCACAGACTTTGTCATCCACGATAAATACCTTTGCATGGTAAAATCCTTTTTCGTAAAAATAAAATTCAATGCCTTCCTTCATAAGTGGTCTGAAGTAAGGATAGGCCGCTTCTTTTACAAAAGGATGATCGGCGACTCTAGGAATGAGAATCTTTACTTTTACCCCTCTTCTCGCTACCTGTATAAAGGCATCGGCAATTCTTTTACCAGGGATAAAATAAGGAGAACCGATAATTAACTCATCTTCCGCCTGGTTAATTAATTCAATAAAATGATTCTCTAAATAAGCCCCATCGGTTGGGACCATCTTCATTGGGATTGGACCATCTGGAAGAGGGGGATAATAGTTCGTATCTCCCAATAAATCTAAATTCGTAATATCATGAAAATCATATAAAAATTGGGTTTGTAAATCATAAACTGGTCTACCAATTACCTTTAAATGATAATCTCTCCAGTAGCCCAATTTTGGATCTCGACCTAAGTATTCTTTGCCAACATTATATCCTCCAACATACCCGATCTTCCCGTCAATGACCGTGATTTTACGATGATTTCTCGAGTTTAGTGTGAAAAAAATAAATGGGAATTTTGGTTTATGACAAAAGTGAAATTGAACACCACTTTTTTTAAGTGCGTCAATATTATTCTGAGACATCTTATTTCCACCGATTTTGTCGACAATAAGACGAACTTCAACGCCTTCCTCCGCTTTATCCATAAGGAGTTGAAGAAACTCGTTGCTAATTTTATCGTCTCTTACAATATAAAATAAAACATGAATATGCTGTTTTGCTGCTCGGATTTCGTTAAATAAATCTTTGAACAGGTCTTCTCCGTAAGTGAAAAGAGCCACATCCCCTTTTCTTAATGGATATTCACGTTTATTGACGACTTCTAAATGCTTCTTACGTCCGAGTTTATAGTCTATTCTTAGCCAAATAAACAACAGAGCAAGGATGATGATAATCGAAAGTGTAATAACCAAATTTGTATACCCTCCAGTTCACGTGGTGACCTTAGTTTGAACATCTTTCCTTCCATTTATGAAAATGTTTTTGTACAAAAATATTGACTGAATGTTCATTCATTATATAATGGTATTATATAAAACTTTCAGAATATTATAGTGAAAACAGGCTTTTTCCATGTATACCTGTGAGAAGGAAAGGCCAACCGAAGTAACAGGCTTCTATCCTTTTCTTAATTTAATTAGAAGGGAGTACGTAAGAGTGGAACTACTTTGGATTAATTTTATCGCATTTTTACTTGTAACCGCTTACGGTGTTCATTTGTTTATTTACTTAATTAGAACAAGGCTAGCTTATATTCGGTTAGGTAAAAAAGTCGAATTTGACCAAAAGGTAAAAGAGCGTCTACAGTACGTGTGGGTGAATGTATTTGGTCAAAAGAAGCTGCTAAAAGACAAGAAAAGCGGAATCATTCATGTCATGTTTTTCTATGGATTTATCCTTGTTCAGTTTGGTGCGATTGATTTTATATGGAAAGGGTTAGTTCCAGGATCCCACCTCCCATTTGGTCCTTTATATGGTGGCTTTACCTTCTTTCAAGAGCTCGTGACATTTATGATTTTAATTGCTGTCGGGTGGGCCTTTCACCGTCGTTATATCGAAAAGCTCGTCAGGTTAAAGAGAAATTTTAAAGCAGGTCTCGTGTTAATTTTTATTGGTGGATTAATGCTTTCGGTTCTTTTTGGGAATGGAATGGGAATCATTTGGCAAAATCACGGCCTGACGTGGTCAGAACCAATCGCTTCCGGTGTGGCCTTTCTATTTTCAGGTATAAGTGAAACGGTTGCCGTTGTCTTATTTTATCTCTCTTGGTGGATCCACTTATTATTACTACTCGCCTTTTTGGTGTATGTACCACAGTCAAAGCATGCCCACTTAATTGCAGGGCCAGCCAATGTTTTTTTGACACGGTTAACACCTCCAGGGAAGCTTGAAGCCATCAATTTTGAAGATGAAACACAGGAAACCTTTGGGGTTGGAAAAATTGAGGACTTCAAACAAACACAGTTGATTGATTTATATGCCTGTGTGGAATGTGGACGCTGTACAAATATGTGCCCTGCAACAGGTACAGGCAAGCTTTTATCACCAATGGATTTAATCGTGAAGCTTCGCGATCATTTGACTGAAAAAGGAGCCGCGATTACATCAAAGGCACCATGGGTACCGGCTTATGCTTTTAACCATACAAAGGGAAATCAGTTGGCTCTTCAGGCAAGTGGACAGGGTGCAAAGGAAACCGCGTCAGCCGTCGAATTAGGTTATAATCCAAGCTTAATTGGTGATGTCATCACGGAAGAAGAAATCTGGGCCTGTACGACCTGTAGAAACTGTGAGGACCAATGTCCGGTGATGAATGAGCATGTAGATAAAATTATTGATTTGCGCCGCTATCTCGTCCTTACGGAGGGGAAAATGGATGGAGATGCCCAGCGTGCCATGACCAATATCGAGCGTCAAGGAAATCCGTGGGGATTGAACAGAAAAGAAAAAGAAAACTGGCGTGATTCAGCAGAGGGTGTACATATTCCCACAGTGAAGGAAATGAACAAAGCGGGAGAGGAATTTGACTATTTATTCTGGGTAGGCTCGATGGGGGCATTTGATAACCGAAGTCAAAAAATTGCCCAGTCCTTTGCGAAGTTGCTTCATGAGGCAGGCGTGAAATTCGCGATATTGGGAAATAAAGAGAAAAACTCAGGGGATACTCCAAGACGATTAGGAAATGAGTTTCTATTCCAAGAGCTTGCAGCCAATAATATTGCTGAATTTGAGAAAAATGGAGTCAAAAAGATCGTCACGATTGATCCTCATGCCTATAACACATTTAAAAATGAATATCCTGATTTTGGTCTGAAGGCAGAAGTTTATCATCATACAGAGTTGCTAGCAAAGCTGGTGGAGGAAGGAAGGCTCGTTCCAAAATATCATGTGAACGAGACGATTACGTATCATGATTCCTGTTATTTAGGGCGCTACAATGAAGTGTATGAGCCACCTCGTGCCATTTTAAAAGCGATTCCTGGAATTCAATTGGTGGAGATGACACGTCATCGAGAAACAGGAATGTGTTGTGGAGCTGGTGGAGGACTAATGTGGATGGAAGAAGATAAAGGGACTCGTGTGAATGTAGCGAGAACAGAGCAAGCACTAGCTGTAAAGCCTACGGTGATTAGCTCAGGCTGTCCATATTGTTTAACGATGTTAAGTGATGGAACGAAAGCGAAGGAAGTAGAAGATACGGTGGGTACGTTTGATGTTGCAGAGCTTCTTGAAAGGGCCGTCATCGGTTCGAAGAAAGAAAGTGCATAGTTTGCAGTTTAGAGATTCATAGATAAATAGGAATATTCATATGATGGAAGGGAAGGCGTACGAGGAGAAGTAGGCCTTCCTATGGTGTGGACGACGACTGAACAATCAGTCATTTTAGTGAATTGATGCGTTAATGAATGTAGATAAAGAAGTTTTTTTGAAAGCGATAACACAGGGGATATTGGGGGAATGGAGAATGAAAACGGTCATTTTAAGTGGGGCACGTACACCTTTTGGAAAGTTTGGCGGTAGCCTTAGCTCCTTTACTGCGTCAGAGCTAGGTGGGATGGCGATGAAGGAGGCGATTTCTAGAGCGGGAATTCAACCAGAAGAGATTGGTGAAGTCATTATTGGAAACGTCCTACAAGGAGGACAAGGACAAATCCCATCACGGCAAGCTGCAAGGCATGCAGGAATTCCATGGGAAGTGAAAACAGAAACCGTGAATAAAGTCTGTGCTTCGGGATTAAGAAGTGTGACATTGGGTGACCAAATCATTCGTTTACAGGATGAAGAAATCATTGTTGCTGGTGGAATGGAGTCGATGAGCAATACTCCATATCTTTTACCAAAAGCACGCTGGGGACTTCGAATGGGGGATGGGAATGTAAAGGATTTAATGATTCATGATGGCTTAACCTGTAGTTTTGATGGTGTTCATATGGGAACTTACGGAAACCAAGTGGCAAGGGAACTTGAGTTATCACGTGATGCACAGGACGAGTGGGCATTAAGAAGCCACACTTTAGCGGTCGAAGCGACTAAAAACGGCTTGTTTGAAGCTGAAATCGTGCCTGTCGAGGTAAAAGATCGAAAAGGAAATGGCACATGGGTGACGCAGGATGAAGCACCTAGAAGTGATACATCAATCGAACGATTAGCAAGTCTTAAACCTGTCTTTTCATCAACAGGAACGATTACAGCAGGAAATGCGCCGGGAATTAACGATGGAGCCTGTGCACTTGTGTTAATGAGTGAGGAGCGAGCAAAACGAGAAGGTAGAGAATATCTTGCGACCATTATTGGCCATGCTGAGGTGGCTGTAGAAGCACAAGATTTTCCGAAAACACCAGGACTCGTTATTCAAAAGCTCCTCGAGAAAACAGGGAAATCGGTGGATGATATTGCTTTATTTGAAATCAATGAGGCGTTTTCTGCAGTCGCTTTAGCAAGCATTCAAATTGCGGGCATTGACCCGGAAAAGGTCAATGTAAATGGTGGTGCAGTAGCACTTGGACATCCGATTGGGGCGAGTGGCGCAAGAATTATTTTAACACTTGTGCACGAGCTAAAGCGCCGTGGTGGAGGAATTGGAATTGCGGCCATTTGTAGTGGTGGTGGGCAAGGGGATGCCATCATGGTGGAAGTGTAAGAGTATAGCTTCAAAATAGAGATCACAGGGAGGTAAGCAATGAGTATAAAGCATGTATTCGTCATTGGCGCAGGTCAAATGGGTTCTGGGATCGCACAGGTTTTTGCACAAGCGGGATATTCGGTTTTTCTTCATGATTCAAATGAAGAAAGCTTAGAAAAGGGGTATAACAAAATTTCAGCCAATCTGACTCGACAAGCAGATAAAGGTCGGATGACCCTTCAAGAGGTTGAAGAGACGATGATGAATATAAAGCTGACACCAAACCTCCATGATGCAAGTCAGGCGGATCTTGTGATTGAAGCGATTATTGAAAATATGGAGATAAAAAAGGGGCTCTTTAGCGAGTTAGATATAATCACAAATCAACAGACGATTCTTGCAACCAATACATCTTCATTGCCGATAACAGAGCTTGCGGCTGTGACAAAAAGTCCGGAGCGAGTAATCGGAATGCATTTTATGAATCCCGTCCCAATCATGAAGTTGGTGGAGATTATAAGAGGGTTAGCGACAGATGATCACGTGTTTCAAGCGGTTCATGATGTGACACTAAGACTTCAAAAAGTTCCCGTTGAGGTGAATGATTTCCCAGGGTTTGTGTCAAATCGAATTTTAATGCCGATGATTAATGAAGCGATTTTCACTGTATATGAAGGGGTGGCGTCACCAGAGGCAGTGGATGAAGTCATGAAGTTAGGAATGAATCATCCAATGGGACCTTTAACCTTGGCTGATTTTATTGGCCTTGATACATGTTTATACATCATGGAAACCCTTCACGAAGGCTTCGGGGACGATAAATATCGACCATGTCCCCTGTTGCGGAAATATGTCAGTGCGGGGTGGCTTGGGAAAAAGTCGGGTCGTGGTTTTTACACATATGAATCGAAGTAAAGTGGTTATGGGCTAGGATGACAAAGGGTGATGGGAGGTCCGCATCATGAACTTACGATTTACCGAAGAGCAAGACATGGTCCGGAAAATGGTTCAAGATTTTGCAGAAAAGGAAATCGCTCCATTTGTTGAAAGGATGGAGAATGGGGAGTTTCCGCGAGAAATTCTTTCGAAGATGGGGCCGTTAGGATTAATGGGAATGACAGCGCCTAGTGAATTTGGAGGCTCTGAGATGGATTTTACCTCCTATATTATTGCCATCCATGAACTTTCAAAAATTAGTGCAACCGTGGGTGTGATTTTATCGGTTCATACCTCTGTTTGTACAAATCCGATCCTTTCCTTTGGGACAAAAGAGCAAAAACAAAGGTATGTTCCTAAGTTAGCAAGCGGTGAATATTTAGGTGCGTTTTGTTTAACGGAAGCAAGCTCTGGCTCAGATGCAGCTAGTTTAAAAACACGAGCAGAGAAAAAAGGGGATCACTATG
>JBEQAC010000153.1:0-7851 GCA_041640535.1 Bacillaceae bacterium | reverse complement strand
TATACCGTGTGTATATCGATTGGGTACCTAATCAAGGATGGAAACCTACTTTGATTGAGGAACTTAGAGAGAATGATGCACCATCTTATAAAAAACAAGCTAGCGCGTCAGATGATGACGATGACGATGACGACGATGACGATTAATAAAAAAGTGTAGAGGAATTTTCCTAACGGGTTCCGTTTCCTATCGCAAAACTTCAATTTGCACAGGAAAATGCAAACCAAAATGTAATCTTTTTTGACTATAAAATGTAGGACAATTTGTAAGGCTAGAGAGATAAAAATAAACATTAGAAATGGCAAGGGTTTATACCCTTGCTATTTTGCTTTTAATTGCTACTACTTCGGATTGCGAATTACGAAGTTTGCTTATTAAGAAGTTTGCAAACCATTTCCACTTCCTCCGTATCGATTTCATGTAGGTATGAGAATTAATAGTCGGAGAATTTCCTGCTAATGTATATAGAGGAAGCTAAAGAAGCGGATATAAGCGGAATATTCCGATTAACTGCTCTAAATAAGACAAAATCCAAAGATTTGGATAATATAAACGGAAATACTCCCCTTATTTTTAAGGAAATATGGGTATTTCCCAATTTAGCCGGAATTTTCCCGTTTATTTTTCATTCACTGGGAGCTCAACATTCAGTTATAACAGTATCCTCAATATTTTTCTGTATATCAATTTGCAAGTAAAAATGAAGTGTATTTTGCTGCGGTGCACTGGCTATTGTACCCCCACATTTTAATATACAAATTGCACTACAAATTCCCCCAAAATAATTATCAAAATCCCTTTATATCAACAAAAATAGACCTCCAAATTACCATACAATTTGAAGGTCATTTTGTATTACATTTTTAATGTTTGCGATAGTTAACGGAACCAGTTAGGATTTTCCTCTACACTTTCTTTACTTTAAAATGGACGACGGCACTATAAAATCTTCTCCCATCTTCATCAACATGCATTTGATGGGATACATGATGAACACCAAGCAGGATGGCCTTGTTATGCACAATTTGCTCATTTACTTTTTTTTCTAATGTTTTTAAATCTAATGCTTCAAAAAATTCAACTTTATCTTCAATAAAATCAAGTTTAAATTCCAAAGTTTCACTTCCTTAAGTATTTTTATGAAATTAAGTATAAAATAAGTGATGCAGTAAGTTCAATTCTTTTAAGTATGATTATGTGAGCCCCTATATGAAAAATAGCATGATGTTCATAAAAGGTGGTAAAATAGTTTTTGCACTCTAGAAAAACAAATTTGTATAGTTTAATGGATGTACAATAATTGTAGAATGAAAGGTGATAGCAGTGAAAATTGCAATAATTGGAGCTATGGAAGAAGAAGTGGAGATTTTAAGGGAGCAACTTGAAAATCGTGAATCTGTCGTTATCGCAGGTTGTGAATTTTCAAGCGGGACGATCGAAGGACAAGAAGTGGTTTTATTAAAATCAGGTATTGGGAAGGTAAATGCAGCATTATCAACAACCATTCTCCTTCAGGAATTTAAGCCTAACTATGTGATCAATACCGGGTCTGCTGGGGGTTATTTAGAATCTTTAAATGTAGGAGATATCGTAATTTCTTCAGAAGTTAGACATCATGACGTGGATGTAACTGCATTCGGATATGAATATGGTCAAGTTCCTGGATTACCTGCAGCTTTTAGTGCAGATGCCAAACTAGTAGAACTAGCAGAAAAATGTGCAAGTGAAATTTCGGATAATCAAGTAGTGACTGGACTAATTGTAACTGGTGATTCTTTTATGAATGATCCTGTTCGGGTAGATGATGTTCGTGGGAAATTTACTGATCTATACGCAGTAGAAATGGAAGCAGCAGCTATTGCTCAAGTCTGTTATCAATTTGAGGTTCCATTCGTTGTCATTCGAGCATTATCGGATATAGCAGGAAAGGAATCAGATGTTTCATTTGAACAATTTCTAAAAACAGCTGCAAAGAATTCTTCAAACTTAGTGACAAGATTTGTAGCTGAATTAAAAAACTCAATTCAATAATAAACAAGCTAAGGTGAAGATCAACTTTGATTTTCACCTTTTTAAGTTAGCGAATAGCCCCTAATTTGGTTTTATTTACATCCATCAAAAGGAATTTTTCTATGATAAGATAAACTAATAGTTTAGTAAATTGATGGTGGGTGGAGATAAAATGGATTTTGAAAAAGCTAAGCAATTACAAAATAAAATTACGGATTATTCGAGATTTGCCTTTATTCTGCTCGCTGTGAGTGTGTTCTTATATATTGGGGTATTGTTACCAAATGGTGATAAAACGATGATTCAAATGTATACAATCATGGGAACGACGGTTCTCTTTTTAGGTCTGTCTTTTACATTTTTTAGAATTGTAAATAAATACAAGAAAGAATTAAATGAACTAGAACAATGAAATGGTAGATCTTTTCCTCAAAATGTAGGAAGAGATTTTTTTTGCGCCTAAATACTGGAAAATTATACATATATTTTGATATAAGGGTTTACAAAGATTCTTGCATTGGATATAATTACCTTTGTAGGAAAAAATATCATTCAAAGGAGGTCGAATTAAATGATTTTAGTTATGGGAATCGGTAATGTAATGGGATTAGGCGCACACGAAAAAACTTCATATATACAAAACTATTCGACCAAATTGGTGATGCATTTTTAATTTTTCTTAATTAACGATGTAAAAATATAATCACACCGCCACAGGTAGAATAGTCTCTCTGTGGCGTTTTTATGTCTAAAAAAGGTCACAGGAGAATTCGTTTGCCTGTGGCCTTTTTGTGTGCATTTTTAGGGAGGTGATGAACAATATGGTCTTAAATTTATTCTTTTTTGAAATCACAATTAAAAAGAAAGAAACTTCGCTTCAAGAATTATTAAATGAAGAAGAAATGATGAGAATGCGAGAAAAGTTGAAAGAAGAACAATTATTATATGTAATGTACAAACAATATTTGTAAAGTGAAAGGAAGAACTAGTATGACAATTAATTTATTCTTTTTAACAATAACCATATCAAAAAGACAAGAGACGATTGAAGAAATTGAGCATCAAGAGAAAGTCAATAAAATGATTCAATCTATGAAAGAAAAACAGTTTTTAACTTATCGTTCATAAGAACACAAGCAAAAAAATAAGAAAGGATGGGAATGAACAATGATTAGAAGAAAAATCATTTTAACAAATTGGCTGCTTGTGGAGTTAGATTCCACCTGACTGCAATAAGGAGGAGTACGATGTTATCTTTACATGTGATATTATTAACCGTTTTCTTTAAACGTAAGTTACAAGAGTAAGATCTTTAATGAGAGGATAATCAAACGGGTTATTCTCTTTTTTATTTTCACAAAATTGACAAATAGAAGTAACAAATCGTTCAAGATTACCTCCTTTTAACACCGTATTTAAATGGTAAATTAGTAGTAACCAATATTGTATGGAGGTGTTCCAATTATGTTTTCAGTCGTCATGGGTTTAGTTATAGCAGTAACAATTACATTAATTATCGGTACAGAGGTAAGTGTTGAAGGTTAATATAAAAAAGCAGCTAATTTTAGCTGCTTTTTTATATTAACACGTATCCAATTGAAAACATCAAAATGCTTCCAACAATTGAAGATAAAAGATAAAAGATGAGTTGTATAAACATTTTTTTCTGAAGTAATCCAAATGCCTCCATGCTAAATGTTGAAAAGGTTGTGAAAGCACCGAAAAAACCAACTCCTAATAATAAGAGAAGTGGTGCACCTTCATTATATGTGGAAAGAAAAGAGAGTATCAAACCTAAGCCAAACGAGCCAAGTAAGTTAACGAAAACCATTGCGATTGGGAAAGGAGGAGTTGGGAAATTTCTCATCATCAATAGTCCTATTAGATATCGTAATATGGCACCAAAGAAACCACCTATTGCAACATAGATCATTTTATTTCAACTTCTTTCCTATTCAACTGTCGGGTTGCCTTCATACCAAGTAGATAACCAATGGCCGCTAGTGTTATTCCTCCCAATACAGTGACTGTTATATAGATGATCATAGAGGAATAGGAGTTGTCTAGTAATAAGACAACATCTAATGCAAAGGTAGACATGGTCGTGAATCCTCCGCATAAACCGACGCCAAAACCAACTCTCAACCATTCCTTCACCTTTACCTGAATAAAGAGAGCTGTGAGTACACCTAGAACAAAACTTCCGGATAAATTTTCTATTAAGGTGGAATAAGGGTAATTGCTTATTTGAGCCATTATCATGTTAATGAAATACCGAAGAATCGCACCTAAAGCTCCACCAATTCCGACTGCTATTATATTTGATAACTTCACAAAGAGTTCCCCACTTTTTAACTAGATAATAATATTATCATAGCAAAAAGCTGCCCAAATGAGCAGCTTTTCCTACATTAATTTAGAAATAAAGATGGTTGCTATTCCAAAGTAAATGAATAAGGATAAAATATCATTAAGTGTTGTAATAAGTGGACCAGAAGCAACTGCAGGGTCGACATTTAGCTTGTAGAGTGTTAAAGGGATGATCGTACCAGCTAATGTACCAATAATCAGTGTAATCACAAGTGAGCTCCCGACAACAAAGCCTAAAATCGCATCGTTTTGCCATACAAGTGCAATGATGAAAATAAGAATTCCACATGATACACCGATCATAATGCCAACTTTTAATTCCCTAATTATTAGCTTTAGAATGACATTTCGATCAATATCTCGACTGATTAATCCACGTACGACAACAGCAAGTGATTGTGTCCCTGTATTTCCAGTCATTCCTGCAATCATTGGCATGAAAAATGCTAGAGCAATAATGGTATCTAAAGTATCCTCGAAGGTGCTTATAATCGTTCCAGATAAAACCCCAATAAAGAGAAGTAAGATTAACCATGGTAGCCGACGATATGTCGCAACAAGAGCTGGTGTATCGAAATCGATTGCCTTACCAGATGCTGAAAGCTTTTCAATATCTTCATTCGCTTCTCTAATGACAACATCAATGATATCGTCAACTGTTACAATTCCAACGAGAACATTGTTTTTTTCAACGACAGGAATGGCCAGAAAATCATAACGTTCAATAAAACGTGCGACCTCCTCCTGGTCTGTATCTACTGAAACAGAAACGACACGGCTGTACATAATATCCATAATTTTCTCTGATTCCTCAGCTAAAATAAGATCCCGATAAGACACAACCCCAACAAGTTTCTTTTCTTCGTCAATGACATACAAGTAATTAATAGTTTCGGAATACTCTGCAAATACTTTCAGTTTATTGACGGTTTCTCTCACTGTAAAATGTTGGGGAATCCATACAAATCGGTTCGTCATTATTCTCCCAGCTGTTTCTGGATCATAGTTCATAATGTTTTGAACGATGGTTGACTCTTCTTGTTTCATTCCTGATAAAAGTTCTTCAATCTTATCAGATGAAAGATTCTGCAATAACGATGCCAAGTCATCGTTATCCATAATGTCCATAACCTGTCCTGACTTTTCAATTCCGAGCTTCGTAAGAACCTCTAGTTGATGTTCTTTTTCTAATTCTTCGATTAAACTTGCAATCTGATCCGGAGATAAAAATAATAAAAAACGAGTATGATGTTTATCAGGAAGTCCTTCATATATTCGTGCAATATCATAAGGTTGCAATTCCGTTAATAAATCTTGAAACTCTTTCTTCTTCGCTTCCTTAAGAGTTCTAATAATATGAAGAGGTATTTGGTCTTCATGGAGAGTTTTTTCCATGTGATAACCTCCTTTTAAAAAATAAGCGTATTTACAATAATTGAATTAACAATAATAGCATGCCCTAAACGAAGGAAATCATCTAACAAGAGATGGTTTTTGAGTTTTTTCTGTTTTTATTGGCTGTTCAATTTTAACAGTAGACGAAATGTTTATGAGAATGCCGGTTAAAACAAACGTAATAATTAATGACGATCCCCCATAACTAATGAATGGTAAAGTGATTCCTGTTATTGGCAGTAACCCAGAGATCGCCCCTAGATTAAATACTGCTTGGCTACAAAGCTGAAAGGTTATACCAATGGCTAATAATTTTCCAAAAGGATCTACCGCTCTACGACTTGTAAGAACCCCTCTAATCATGAGAGTGACATATAGCAAGATAACCATGGTTACCCCTAATAATCCTAATTCCTCAGCAATAATCGCCATGATAAAATCTGTATGCGCTTCTGGAAGATAACCAAACTTCTGAGTGCTGTTTCCTAAGCCTTGTCCCAAAACTCCTCCATGGGCAATCGCTACATATGAGTTTATTAACTGGTAACCAGTACCTTGAGGATCAGCAAATGGATCCTTATACGATGTTAAGCGCTCCATTCGATATTCTTCACTCGTCGCAAAAATGGCGAAACACGCGATAGCAGTAATTGCGAGTAAGACGATATGGCGCACTTTTGCTCCCGAACAAATAAGAACAAAACCGCAGGCAATCACGATTGAAGTAGCAGTTCCAAGGTCGGGCTGCTTTAGAATCAGGGCGAAAACAACAACGAGTACAACTAAAGGTGGTAAAAGACCTTGAACAAATTTGGTGATGTATTTTTGTTTTTTTGCATACACATGAGCAAAATAAAGAACCATCGTTAATTTACATATTTCGGAAGGTTGGACTAGAATGGGACCAAAGGAAAGCCAACGATGCGAATAATTACGTTCTACCCCAATCCCAGGAATTAAAACTAAAATTAATAAGCCAATCGACCCCAACACAAAAAGAGGAGTTAGTTTTCCATAGAGCTTGTACGGGATAAAGATGGTCACGATAAAGATAAATAAGGAAAGAATTAACCAGGTTTTTTGTTTGTTAAAAAAGTAGTAGGGGTCCTCAAACTCAATGGCAGCAAACACAAAGCTTGAGCTATACACCATCGTTAGACCGATTGTACTTAAGAGTAAAATGGTTATTAGAAGTTTCCAATCCAGTCGTTTAGCTGTTTTTATCATATATTTCATCAATTTTAACCACCATCTTCTTTAACTTCTCTACCCAGTGTAGAGATTTAATAAGAAAATCTTTCTGTCTAGTAGTCTTTGGTTAGAGGTACAAAACAAACTTTTCTTCTAATACAAAGCTACAAGAGAAGGGTAGGCCTGTCAATAAGAAGATAGCATTAATAGAAGATAAAAAAAGTCTATAGGTATTATCTTCCAATACATGGAGAATAACCATATTAATTGAATTTGTCCAATATTATCCATATAATAGTTTTAATGTTTTTAAGGGTTACTATTAAATAAAAAGGTGTGAGTTTTTGATAAAACAGCATAAAAAAGAAGCGATATTCCACTTTATTTATCGTTACATCATGATGTTCATCGGTGCAGCTCTTGCGTCCATTTCAATTGAACTATTTTTAATTCCAAACTCAGTCATTGATGGAGGAATTATTGGAATTTCGTTAATATTAAATAGCCTTACTGGCATTAATTTCGGGATTCTTGTTGTCGTGATTAATCTACCATTTCTATATGCAGGATATAAGCACATTGGCCGAAATTTCTTTCTATCTTCTTTATTTGCCGTACTTGTTCTTGCGGTTGTTGAAACTCAGTTACACCATTTTGATGCATTTACGAATGAGCCATTATTAGCGACTGTCTTTGGAGGGCTATTATTAGGTGCTGGTGTAGGGATGGTTATTCGCCATGGTGGTGCATTAGATGGGACAGAAATAATGGGGATTTTACTAACAAAGAACCTTCCTTTTTCCGTTGGTGAGTTCGTGATGTTTTTAAATATCTTTGTTTTTGGATGGGCAGGCTTTGTATTTGGTTGGGAACAGGCGATGTTTT